>CAKMYR010000019.1 GCA_929200175.1 uncultured Gammaproteobacteria bacterium | reverse complement strand
CAAAATATCGAGCTAGATTTTGCAAGCGTACAAAGAGCTAATGCAGAAATCCAAAGAAGAGCACAAGAAGTAATTAATACTTGTACTAATATGGGTAAAGATAATCCTATTGTATCTATTCATGATGTTGGCGCAGGAGGACTATCAAACGCGATCCCAGAATTAGTTAATGATTCTAAAATGGGGGCAAAATTAGAGTTAAGAGATATTATTAATGATGATAAAAAAATGTCTCCACTTGAAATTTGGTGTAATGAATCTCAAGAACGTTATGTAATTGCAATTGAAGCTAAAAATATTAATATCTTTACTAATATTTGTAAACGCGAGCGTCTATCCTATGCAATTATAGGTGAAGCTACTTATAAACCACAATTATTATTAACCGATAAATTATTTAATACTAAGCCAATTAATATTCCGATGCAATTATTATTTGGTAAGCCACCAAAAACTAATATTAATACAACTAGTATAGAAAATAAATTTGAGCCATTAAATACCACTAATATTACTATAAATGATGCAATTTTTAAAATATTACAATTACCTACAGTTGCTAGTAAAAGTTTTTTAATAACTATAGGTGATAGAAGCGTAACCGGCTTAGTTGCTCGTGATCAATTTGTAGGACCTTGGCAAGTTCCAGTAGCTGATTGCGCTATATCTCTTGCTGATTATGACAGCTACCAAGGCGAAATTATGTCAATAGGAGAAAAAGCTCCTTTGGCAATAAATAATTCAGTATCAGCAGCAAGAATGGCAGTTGGAGAAGCATTAACAAATATGCTTGGTGGTTATGTTGAAAATATAAAAGATATTAAATTAAGTGCAAATTGGATGAGTGCTGGCAATGATAAAAAAGAAAATTATAAGTTATTTACAGCAGTAGAGACAATTGGGATGGATTTATGTCCAAAACTAGGGCTAACAATACCAGTGGGCAAAGACTCTATGAGCATGCAAACTTCTTGGCTTGATAATAATATAAAAAAAACAGTTAAATCGCCATTATCTCTAGTAATCAGTGCATTTGCCAAAACTAAAGATGTTAGATTACAAGCTACTCCATTATTAGAAAATAATCTAAATAGCGAATTATTATTAATTGATTTAGGTTGTGGGAAAAATAGAATGGGAGGCTCTTCATTAGCTCAAGTTTATAATCAAACAGGTGGCGTTGTTCCTAATCTTGACGATGTTGAAGTTTTTAAAAGATTTTTTGCTACTATTAATAAATTAAATAAAAATAAATTAATAAGCTCGTATCACGACCGTAGTGATGGCGGCGTAATTACTACTTTATTAGAAATGTCATTTGCCTCACACTTAGGACTTAATATAACTACTAATTCTAATTGGCTTGATGATTTATTTAATGAGGAATTAGGCTGCATAATTCAAGTGATAAAAACTAATAAAACCCAAGTTTTAGATGAGCTTAAAAATAATAAATTACTTGATTGCACTAGAAAAATTGCCACAATTAATACAACTGATAATATTGAAATAATAGCTAATGATAAAATTATTTTCAAACAAAAAAGACATAAATTACAATCATTATGGTCTAAAACTTCTTTTGAAATAGTTGCTTTAAGAGATAACAAAGAATGTGCTAAAAAAGAATTTAAAGACATTAGTAAAAATACTAAGGGAATTAAAATAGATACTAAATTTGATATAAATAAATCTATTGTAACCCCTTATATAAAAACTAATAAAAAACCAAAAGTAGCGATTTTAAGAGAGCAAGGAATAAATGGGCAAATAGAAATGGCTGCAGCCTTTAGTAAGGCAGAATTTGAAGCAGTAGATGTACATATGAGCGATATAATTAGCGGTAAATTATCGCTAGTTGATTTTAAAGGCTTAGTTGCCTGTGGTGGTTTTTCTTATGGAGATGTATTAGGAGCAGGTAAAGGTTGGGCAAATTCTATTCTTTATAATTCATATGCTAAAGATGAATTTAGTAATTTTTTTACTAGAAATGATAGCTTTGCCTTAGGCGTTTGTAATGGCTGCCAAATGATGGCTAATTTAACAGAATTAATTCCAGATACAAATAATTGGCCTAGCTTTAATCGTAATATTTCTGAGCAATTTGAAGCTAGATTTTCTGCTGTTAAAGTTAAAAAATCAAACTCTATTTTTTTACAAGGAATGCAAGAATCAATTATGCCAATTACAATAGCTCACGGAGAAGGTCGTACTGTATTTAATACAAAAAATAATACTAATATTAGCTTGCAATATGTAGATCATAATGGCAAGCCAACTAATGATTATCCGCATAATCCAAATGGCTCAGAAAATGCAGTAGCTGGAGTTACTAATAAATCAGGCAGAGTAACTATTATGATGCCTCATCCAGAGCGAGTTTTTAGAGCAGTACAACAATCTTGGCATCCTAAAGAATATAGTGAACGTAGTCCATGGATGAGAATGTTTGAAAACGCTAGAGCTTGGGTAAATTAAACTAATTTTATGAAGATTGAATATAAATTAATTTACTCTAAGCGTAAAACTTTAGCTCTTGAAATTAAAAGTAATAATCAACTATTAGTTCGTGCCCCAATTAATCTTAGCATTCAAAAAATTGAAGATTTTATAATTAAAAAACAAGATTGGATTAATAAAAAACAATTACAAAATAAAAAACTTAATATAGATAATTATAAGCAAAATGATAGTTTTTTATTTTTAGGCAAATCATATCCTATAAAAATAATTGCTAATAATAATCCTATAAGTTTTGATAATAATTATTTTTATCTAAATTCAAAAGATGATATTAAGGCAAAGTTCCATTGGTTTTATAAACAAGAATTTATTAAAATAGCACTTATAAAAATTAAATACTATGCCCAAAAATATAATTTTAAATACAATAAAGTTAGATTCAAAGCTCAAAAAACTCGCTGGGGCTCTTGTAGTAGTAAAAATAATATCAATCTAAATTATCTTTTAATAATGGCTCCTATACCTATAATAGAAATGGTAATAGTCCATGAATTAGTACACACTGTGCATAAAAATCATTCTAAAAACTTTTATGATTTATTACAAACAATTATTCCAGAATACAAAAAAGCTAATACTTGGCTAAAACAAAATCAAAGACTATTAATGCAATTTATCTAAAATCTAATATTTATTTAACTATTATTTTTACCCTCAAACTCTTTAACCGCTTTTTCCATTTCGTCTTTTAAAGTCCCCATTTCTGCCATTTCTGCAATGATATCGCCACCGCCAATTAATTCTGAATTAAAATAAATTTGAGGAAATGTTGGCCAGTCTGAAAACTTTGGTAAATTTTGAAAAACTTCCATATCTTCTAAAATATTTACATATGAAAATCCTATTTTAGTTGCAGCTAAATTTTGTGCAGCTCTTGAAGAAAAACCGCATTGAGGAAATTGAGGAGTGCCCTTCATATAAAGAACAATTGCATCGCTATCTACTTGTTTTTGGATTCTATCCATAACTTCCATATTTTCTCCTAGTTATTAATTTATAGAGTAATTATACTTAATTTAATGATATTTTATAATAATGATAAAAAGTCTATCTACTTAAATATATACTAGAATAATAATTGGTATAATTTAAATGTGTTAGATTCAATCCAAAACCCTAAACAAATTAAAAAACTAAATTTTAAGCAATTACAATCTTTAGCGGCAGAAGTACGTAGTTTTCTCATTGAAAATGTCCAAAAAACTGGAGGCCATCTAGCGTCTAACTTAGGTGCAGTAGATTTTACAATCGCAATGCATTATGTATTTAATAGTCCAAAAGACAGTTTTGTATTTGATGTTGGGCATCAGGCATATACCCATAAAATATTAACTGGACGCAAAAATCAAATGCACACACTAAGAAAAGCAGGCGGACTTAGTGGCTTTACTAAAATAAGTGAAAGCGAACATGATGCCTTTGGCACAGGACATTCATCAACTTCAATTAGCAGTGCGCTTGGTATTGCTATTGCTAATAAAATTAATAATATTGATAATAAAGCTATAGCTATTATTGGTGATGGCGCTCTTACTGGAGGCATGTCGTTTGAAGCTCTTAATAACGCTGGAGATTCAAATACAAACTTACTTATTATTCTCAATGATAATAATATGAGTATTTCTAAAAATGTTGGTGCTATTAATAAATATTTAACTAAATTAATCTCTAGCAAAGTATATTCAACCCTTAGAACAAAATCTATAAATATGTTAGAAAAAATGCCAAGAATTCAAAATTTTGCTAAAAAATCAGAAGAGCATTTAAAAGGAATGGTTCTACCCGGCACTTTATTTGAAGAATTAGGATTAGAATATTTTGGATTAATTGATGGCCATGATTTACCAACACTTATTAAAACTTTCAAAAATTTAAAAAAGATAAAAACTCCCGGCATATTACATATAGTTACTAAAAAAGGTTATGGTTTGAAAATAGCAGAAAATGACCCTTGTAAATTTCACGGAATTGCCCCAAGCATTAATGGTACTAAAACTGATTCAATAAGTTATAGCAATATATTCGGTAACTGGCTAATTAATACTGCAACAAAAGATAAAAAATTAATAGCTATCACTCCTGCTATGGGAATTGGCTCTGGTATGAGTGAATTTGAAAAACAGTTTCCAGATAGATATTTTGATGTTGGTATTGCAGAGCAGCATGCAATAACCTTTGCCGGTGGTCTTGCAACTAAGGGATTTAAACCAATTGTAGCAATCTATTCAACATTTTTACAAAGAGGATATGACCAATTAATTCATGACATTGCATTACAAGATTTAAATGTAGTTTTTGCAATTGATCGTGCTGGCTTAATAGGCAGTGATGGTGCTACTCATACTGGAGGATTTGATTTAAGCTTTCTAAGGTGTATTCCTAATATAGTAATTATGACGCCAAGTAATTCTATCCAAATGTATAAAATGCTAAATACTGCTTATAATACAAAGGGTATATTTTGTGTACGCTATCCAAAAGGCTCAACTAATTCTAATGATTATGTTAGTGAACAAAATATCCAAATTGGCAAGGCTAATATTATAAAAACTGGCAGTGAAATTGCAATTTTATCATTTGGAACAATGCTCAAAGAGGCTTTAATAGCAGGCAAAAAATTAAATGCTAGTGTAGTTGATATGAATTTTGTTAAGCCTTTAGATGAAAATTTAATTATAGAAATAGCAAAAACTCATAAAAAAATAATTACGATTGAAGATAATGTTATCAAAGGAGGCGCTGGTAGTGCTGTTAGTGAATTACTAAATAAAGAAAAAATCTTAATCCAAATATCTATTTTAGGATTGCCAGATGAATTTACCAAACAAAGCACAACCTACCAAATGTACGGCCTAAATGCAGAAAATATTATTAAAGTAGCTCAATGAAAAAACTACTAAAAAAACTCAGACGTAGCCGTAATAAACTAAAAAATCATAAATATCTTAGCTGGATTATAAATAATCTACAAGACAAAAAAATATGGAGATTTAACAGAATGACAGTCTCTAAAGCTTTTGCTGTTGGTTTATTCTGTGCCTTTATGCCTATACCCTTTCAAATGATATTAGCAACATTTGGCGCTATTATTTTTTCTGCTAATTTGCCATTATCAGTATTTTTAGTTTGGATAAGTAATCCTATTACCATACCTTTTATATTTTATTTTTGTTATAAATTAGGAGCTTGGATTTTAGGAGTTAGTGTAGAACTCGATAAATCTATGTCTTTAGAATATGTTATCGAAATATTTTTTATTATCTGGAAGCCTTTTTTATTAGGTTGTTTTATTGTTGCTATAGTTAGCTCAATATTAGGATATGTTTTCTCTCAACTTTTTTATACAATTAGAATTTACAGAAAAACAAATCGTTCATAATATTTATCCTTGACGAAGATCTATTTTAGAAATATTTTTTGCTGGTTTTGCTTTATTATCTTGACTTAATTGATTGCGAATTTGAGATTCTAATTCATAAACTAAATCGCTATTTTTAATCTTAGAGTGAGTATTGCCATTAATATAAAGCAAATTAGGTTTGCCTCCAGTCAGGCCAACTCTAGTTTCTTTAGCCTCACCGGGTCCATTTACTACACAGCCGATAATAGATACATCAATTGGCTCTGTTATATCTTCAAGACGAGCTTCTAATTCATTAACAACAGCTATAACATCAAAATTTTGCCGTGAGCAAGATGGGCATGCTATTAAATTAACACCCTTTTTACGCAAATTTAAAGATTTTAATATATCAAATCCTACTTTAATCTCATCAACTGGATCAGATGCAAGTGATACTCTTATAGTATCTCCAATCCCTTCTGATAATAATAAACCTAAACCAATAGCTGATTTAACAGTACCACTTCTAAAAGATCCAGCTTCAGTAATACCTAAATGCAATGGATTTTCAATTTGTGAAGCTAATAATCTATAAGCAAATACAGTCATAAATACTTCAGAAGATTTAAGCGATATTTTGTAATTATCAAAATTTAATTTGTCCAAAATATCAATATGTCTAAATGCTGACTCAACCATAGCCTTATGGTTTGGTTCTTTGTATTTTATTTGTAAATCTTTTTCCAATGATCCTGCATTAACCCCAATTCTAATTGGTATATTATGATGATTTGCAGCAGCTACAACTTCTCTTACTCTATCTTCTCTGCCGATATTGCCCGGATTTATCCGCAAACAATCAGCACCACAATCTGCAACCTTTAGGGCAATTTTATAATCAAAATGAATATCAGCAATAAGTGGGATTGTTGTTTGTTTTTTTATTGAACTAAAAGCTTTTGCAGCTTCTATTGTCGGCACTGAAATTCTAACTAAATCAGCACCAGCTTTTTCAATAGCTTTAATTTGTTTAACTGTAGAATCAATATCGCAACTATCAGTATTAGTCATACTTTGCACCGAAATATCAGCATCACCGCCAACTGCAACATTTCCTACAAAAATTTGCTTTGATTTTCTTCTTTTAATGATATGTGATGATTTCATTTATTCAAAGTCTTCTGTTATTTCATCTAAATTTTCAATTACAGAATCAGGTTTTTCTATTGAAAATGATTTTGTATTTTGTAATTCAGTATTTAAATCTATCTTATCTCTATGATCATTAATTATAATAATATTAGTATTAGTTTTTTTTTCATTTTTACTATAAAAATGTTCATATCCAATAATTATGAATAATATCAATAGCAATATAACAAAAAGATAAAGATAAATCTTTTTTTTGCCACGCTTTGGGTAATATTCAATATTGTCCATATATAAATTTAAAGTTTAGTTTTTGCTTTTTATTTAGTAAAAAAGCCTAAAAATACAATATATTACAAAGACAATTAATTATTACAATAATATTTTTTAAAAACTAAATATACTAACTAAGAAATATTAGAATAAATTTCATCATCTTTAAAAAAATATGCTATTTCTATTTTAGCATTTTCAATTGAATCAGAGCCATGTACAGCATTTTTATCTATTGAACTTGCAAAATCTCTACGAATAGTTCCCTCTTTAGCATCTTTAGGATTAGTAGCCCCCATAATTTCACGATGTTTAGCAACAGCGTTTTCGGCTTCTAATACTTGAATCATAACAGGGGCTGAAGTCATATAGTTAATTAACTCTTGATAAAAAGCCTTATCTTTGTGTATCGCATAAAATCCAGCAGCTAAATCATAATTTAAATGTAGCATTTTAGCGGCAACTATCCTAAAACCATTTTGCTCAAAACGAGAATAAATTTTTCCAATAATATTTTTATCAGTTGCATCTGGCTTAATAATTGATAACGTTAATTCCATTTTTTGTATCCTTTTGTAAATTTAAGTATTTTAACAAATCAAATATAAAAATTTAATCATTATCTATTATTATTTTTCAATGCTCTTTGTTTGTTTATTTGCCAATCTCTAGTTTTAATATCTTGACGTTTATCATAAAGTTTTTTACCTTTAGCTATCCCTATTTCTATTTTTACTTTTTGGTTTTTCCAATATAGTTTAAGAGCTACAGCGGTCTCATTTTTTTGAGTAATTCTGCCTTTAATACGATTAATTTCTAAACGATTAAGTAATAATTTACGAGTACGCAAAGGATCTGCTTTAACATGATCTGATGCAGTTTTAAGTGGTGAAATATGAGCTCCAATTAAAAATAATTCATCATTTTTTAAAATAACATAACTTTCTTTTATTTGTACTTTAGAATCACGCAGACTTTTTACCTCCCAGCCTTGTAAACTTAAGCCAGCTTCAAAGGTTTGTGTTATAAAATAATCATGTCTTGCTTTTTTATTAACAACAATTATATTGGATTGATTTTTTTTAGATTTTTTACTCATAGTTAAAATTATGCATAATATTTATAAAAGCGCCATTGTTGAATATTCTTGTGAGCAAATGTATCAGCTCGTTAATAAAATAGAAGAATATCCAAAATTTCTTAACTGGTGTTCGGATTCTACAATTTTAAAACAAAATGATGAGCAAATTATAGCTTCAATGATGGTTAGTAAAGGTTTTTTTAATAAAAGTTTTACTACTGTAAATAAATTAACTCCTAATAAGAAAATTGATATTGAGCTTGAAGATGGTCCATTTAGCTATTTAAAAGGATTTTGGATTTTTAAACCTTTAAATGAAAAATCTTCTGAAATTGAATTTCAATTAGAATTTGATTTTTCATCAAAATTATTAACAAAAACTATATCACCAATTTTTACCTATATTGGCAATTCTCAACTTGATGCCTTTATAGCTAGAGCAAAAGAAATTTACCAATAATATTTATAAAGCTACTAAGAATGTTCATCCATAGCTTGATTAGCTAGCTCATCTGCCATATCGTTACCTTTATTTTTGCTATGTCCTTTTACCCAATGCCAATTAATATTATGAACTTGATTTAATTTATCAAGCTGTTGCCATAAATCTAAATTTTTAACAGGTTTTTTATTTGCAGTTTTCCATTCTTTTAACTTCCAATTTTTTATCCAATCATTAATGCCTTTTATTACATATTTAGAATCTGTATATAAATCAATAATAATATCTTTTGATTTAACAGCTTCTAGCGCCTTAATCGCAGCTGTAAGCTCCATTTTATTATTAGTAGTATTTAATTCAAAGCCTTTTAGTTTTTTTTCGTAATTATTAAAAATTAAATACACTCCCCAACCTCCAATACCCGGATTTCCTCTACAACCTCCATCTGTATAAATAATTATCTTATTCATGTATTAATTTGCAACCAATACTCTAATAAAGCTAAATGCCATAAACTAGATCCATTTAATTTAGTCATATAATTATTAGGATTATCAATTATTTTTTGGATAAATTTTTGGTTAAATATACCGCGATTTTTACAAATGCTAGAATTTAAAATATCTGCCATAAAATCTAGAAAATCTCCTTTTATATACTTTAATGCTGGCATGGGGAAATAACCTTTTTCTCTATTAATAATATCATCAGGCAATAATCCTTTAGCAATTTTTTTAAGTGGATATTTGTTCTTTTTTAAACTATAAGGCATACTAAGAGCATGCTCTACTAATTTATGATCCATAAAAGGCACTCTAGCTTCTAAACCCCAAGCCATAGTCATATTATCAACTCGTTTAACTGGATCATCTACTATTAAATTTGTAATATCAAGATGAAGTACCCTATCTATAAATTCATCGCTATCTGATGCCATAAATTCTTGCTCTATCCAAGTTTTAGTTGTATTTGAACTATGATAATTTTTATTAATAGTTTGTAGATATTTAGAATATGATCTATCTACATAATGTTTAGAAAACCGCTCATAGTCTGAGCCTATTTCAGATTGCATTTTTTCATACCAAAAATAGCCAGCAAAAACTTCATCTGCTCCTTGTCCTGAAAGTACAACTTTTACATCATTTACAACTCTTTGTGATAAAAGATAAAAAGCTATTACATCTTGCCCTACCATAGGCTCACTCATATTTTTTACGGCCTCAACTAAGCGAGACAAAACTTCTTTATTATCAATAATGTATTTTTTATGAGTAGTATTAAATTTATCTACAACTTGATCAGAATATTTAAATTCAGAGCCATATTCATCACCAATATCATCAAATCCAATTGAAAAAGTATTGATGTTTTTATATCCTGATTTACTTAATAATCCTACTAATAAAGAAGAATCTAATCCTCCAGATAATAAAACTCCAACAGGCACATCGCTAGTTTTTGTATAATTTAAGATTGCCTTGGTTAATAATTCATTAGTTTTTTCAATATTTTCAGCATTATTTAAGGTATTTCTTTTAGCTTTAGGTTTCCAATAAATAGTTTCACTTATAACTCCTTTAGCATCAATCGTAATAAAGCTAGCTGGTTTTATCTTTTTAATGCCTTTTAAAATAGTGTTAGGGGCAGGAACTACGCCATGTAATGATAATTGTTGTTGTAACGAGTTTTTATCTATACTAACATCAGCACCAATTGCAATTAAGGCTTTGGTATTAGAAGCAAAACTAAAGTTTTTATTTGTTAAACTAAAATAAATAGGTTTAATTCCCATTCTATCACGAGCTACAAATAATTTATTTTTATTGCTATCCCAAATACAAAATGCAAACATTCCATCTAAATGATTAACGCAATCTTCGCCCCAAAAATCATAAGCTTTAATAATAACTTCAGTATCTGAACTAGAAAAAAAACTATAACCTTTACTAATTAAATTTTTCCTAAGTATTTGATAATTATAAATAGCTCCATTAAATACTAAAACTAGTCCAAGAGCTTTATCTTTCATAGGCTGATTAGCATAATTTGATAAATCAATAATACTTAAACGTTGATGACCTAAAGCAATGTTTTTATCTATAAATTTTCCACTTGAATCTGGACCTCTACTTGCAATTTTTTCCATCATTAGGCTTAGATTATTTTCATTAATCTTGCTATTATTTAGAGTTAATTGTCCACAAATGCCACACATACAAAATAAAATTTATTATAAAATAAATAGGATTTTAACCAAATTATTTATAATAGATTAATGAAAAATAAAAAAACATTATATGATAAATTAATGGACTCCCATTTAGTGTTTGAAAATAACTCTAATGCATTAATTTATATTGATAAACATCTAATTCATGAAGTTACTTCACCACAAGCGTTTGAAGGTTTACAAATAGCTAATAGAAAGCCCTGGAGGATTAATGCTAATATAGCAGTTCCAGATCATAATGTTCCAACTACTGAACGCTCTGCCGGGATTGATAGTATTGAAGATCCAATATCTAAAATACAAGTACAAACTTTAAGTGAAAATTGCAAAGAATTTGATATTGATGAAATACCTATGAATGATATTCGTCAAGGCATAGTTCATGTTGTAGGTCCTGAACAAGGCATAACTCTACCTGGAATGAGTATTGTTTGTGGTGATTCTCATACTTCTACTCATGGTGCTTTGGCCGCTTTGGCTATTGGTATTGGTACTTCTGAAGTTGAGCATGTATTAGCTACAGGTTGTTTATGGAAATCTAGAGCTAAAAACTTAAAAATTACAGTAAACGGGAAATTAAATCCAAATGTAAGCTCAAAAGATATAGCTCTTTATATTATTGGAAAAATAGGCACTGCAGGCGGTACTGGTTATGCTATTGAATTTTGTGGACAGACAATAAAAGATTTATCAATTGAATCGAGAATGACTTTATGCAATATGGCAATTGAAGCTGGCGCAAGAGTAGGTTTAGTAGCAGTTGATGACAAAACTATTGAATATATTAAAAATCGTCCATTAGCCCCTAAAGGAGATAAATGGGATAAAGCCCTAGCATACTGGCAAACATTACATTCTGATAAAGATTCTGATTTTGATAAATCATTTGAATTTGATGCAAAAGATATCAAACCTCAAGTTACTTGGGGAACTTCACCAGAAATGGTCTGTGCAATTGATGAAAATGTTCCTAATCCAAATAATGCAAAAAATGAAACAGAAAAAACCAGCTGGGAAAATGCTCTTAAATATACCCAACTAAAAGCCAACACTAAAATCACTGATATAAAAATTGATAAGGTTTTTATTGGCTCTTGCTCAAATTCAAGAATTGAAGACTTACGCATAGCAGCAGAAGTAGTTAAAGATAATCATATTGCTGATAATATAAAATTAGCATTGGTTGTACCCGGATCTGGTTTAGTCAAAAAACAAGCAGAACAAGAAGGTATAGACAAAATTTTTATAAATGCTGGATTTGAATGGCGAGAAGCAGGATGCTCGATGTGTTTAGGCATGAATGATGATAAACTATCAAAAGGAGAAAGATGTGCCTCTACTTCAAATCGTAATTTTGAAGGCAGACAAGGTCAAGGGTCATTTACTCATTTAGTAAGCCCTTATACAGCTGCTAGAAGTGCTGTTTTTGGTAAACTTAATTAAATAATAAATAATGAAAAAATTTACTGTTTTAACATCAATAATAACTCCTCTTGATAGAGCTAATATTGATACTGATGCTATTATTCCTAAACAATTTTTAAAATCTATCAAACGCTCTGGGTTTGGGATAAATTTATTTGATGAATGGCGCTATTTAGATTATGGCGAAATTGGGATGGATCCTTCAAAACGCCGCCTTAACAAAGATTTTGTTCTTAATAAAACAAAATATAAAAACTCAAAAATACTACTAACAAGAGAAAATTTTGGCTGTGGATCTTCGAGAGAACATGCAGTTTGGGCGTTATTAGACTATGGTTTTGAGGCCGTTATTGCTCCAAGTTTTGCTGATATTTTTCATAATAATTGCTTTAAAAATGGTATTTTACCTATAACTCAAAATGACGATGTTGTTGATGAATTATTTAAAATAGATAACCAAATAACTATTGATCTAAACTCCCAAACTATTAAAACTGATAATAATACTTATAATTTTGAAATTGATAAAGAGAATAAAAAAAGACTTATAAATGGTTTAGACGATATTAATTTAACCCTACAATATAAAGACAAAATTAAATCTTTTGAAAAACAATATTTTCAAAAATATTCTTGGTTATGATCGGTAAATTAACCGGCAATATTTTAATAAAAAACCCACCTGAAATATTATTAGAAGTTGGCAATATTGGCTATGAAATACTATGCCCAATGTCTAGCTTTTATAAGATAAATGATGATAAAGTATCTTTATATATTCATCTACATATTAAAGAAGATTCGCATACTATGTACGGATTTATCTCTAACGATGAAAAAACTTTATTTAGAGAATTAATTAGAGTCAATGGAGTAGGACCTAAAGCAGCGCTTGCAATTTTATCTAATTTAGATGTTAATTCATTAATTAAAGCTGTTATTGAAGAAGAATATACTTTATTAGTAAAAACTCCAGGAATAGGCAAAAAAACAGCTCAAAAACTAGTTGTTGAACTAAAAGATAGATTAGAAAAACTTGAATTAACTAATATTAATTATCAAAAAAATACTACTTTTAATAACCAAAATTTAGATAGAGCATCTGCTGCATTACAAGCACTTGGATTTAAAAATAAAGAAGCAGATAAAATGTTAAGCTTAATTAAAGATGAATCACTTTCTACCGAAGAATTAATTCGTATCGCATTAAAAAATAAATAGACTTTATTAATTAAAATTACAAGTTTGTAATAAATATTATTGACTGTCTTAAAACTCCAATAATAAAATTATAATTTTAAGTTTTATACTGTTACTTTGTTTTTACTAAACTTACTACTAATCTTTTTAAACATTCTAGCAATAAAATCAGTAAATTCAAGATTAATCAAATATAAGCACGGCAATAAAATAAGTGTTACTAAAGTGCCAAATAATAACCCGTAACCTAAAGCTAATACAATAGGTTGTAGAAAGTAATCTACTCCACCAATACCATATGCTAAAGGTAAAACACCAACTAAAGTTGTAACAGATGTCAAAATTACAGCGCGTAATCTGTCTGTTGAGCCGCGAGATATCCATTCAATATAGTTTTTACTATCATTACCATCTTCTTTTTTAAGGTCATTAAGATGCGATATCATAACTAAAGAATCATTAACAATAACCCCTATTAGAGCTAATGTACCTAAAATAGCAAAAAAGCTTAAAGAATAACCATGGAAGAAAAAAGCCCATACCACACCTATAATAGAAAATGGAACTGCACTTAAAGCTATAAGTGGTTGGGTATATGAATTAAATAAAACCATTAATAATAAATAAACCCCTAAAATTGAAATTAGAAATGCATTTAAGAAATCACTCATTGACTTAGCAGTTTCTTTTGACTTGCCGTCTTCTAATAGTTTAACTTTTGGAAAATTATTTTTAATATCTAATTTTTCAATAGCATTGGATACAACCTTAATAGGGTCAGCCTTTTTTTCATCAACATCTGCCACAATATTATAAGAACGATAAGATTCATAATGAGTTACATCAGATTCTCCTTCTATAGTTTTTATAGTGGTGAAATCACTAAAAGGAATTAAATTTGCATTTCTATTACTAATTTTCATATCATTGATAATATCAAGATTTTCTTCTCCGTTACCAATGAAAACTTTGTAATAAACTTTTTCATTATTTTCCCGAACACTAGTAACTTCAATCCCACTAAATGCAGATCTTAAATAATTTCTTACAGAAGAAAAGCTAATACCTAATCTAGCTAATTTTTCAAAATCAATTACGATTTCTTTACGACTATTATCACTAACGTCGCTTCTTTTAACATCAGTAACACCAGGAGTATTTAACAGTATATCTTCTAACTTATCCATGGCTTTTTTTCTTTGCTCTTCATTGTTTCCTAAAAGTTTGATATCTACACTTTTACTAGATGGCGGGCCTCCAGTTTGAATATTAAATTCGGCATATTCAACTCCTTTTATGTTTTTAAC
>CAKMYR010000018.1 GCA_929200175.1 uncultured Gammaproteobacteria bacterium | reverse complement strand
ATTAGAGAAGGCGGACGCACAGTTGGTGCTGGTGTTGTTTCTAAGGTTGTAAGTTGATTATAAAGTAAGTTATATGTTAAAATGGCAAAGTTTTTATCGTTAAAAAATAAATAGTATGAGTAATCAAAATATTAGAATTAAATTAAAGGCATTTGATCATCGTTTGATTGATAAGTCTGCTACAGAAATAGTAGAGACTGCTAAGCGCACTGGCGCTAGTGTTCATGGGCCTATACCGTTACCTACAAAAAGAGAAAGATTTACCGTACTTATATCTCCTCATGTTGATAAAAAAGCTAGAGATCAGTATGAATTAAAAACTTATTCTAGGTTAATGGAAGTTATTAGCCCTACTGATAAAACTGTAGATGCTTTGATGAAATTAGATTTAGCAGCTGGGGTAGATGTTGCGATTAAACTTAATTAATGGTTTGTGATATGGCAATTGGATTAGTAGGAAAAAAATTAGGAATGACGCGTTTAATGAACGATGATGGCTCTGCTGCTACAGTTAGTGTAATTAAAATAGAACCTAATCGTATTGTTCAGAAAAAAACTATTGAGACTGATGGTTATAAAGCTATTCAAGTTACTACTGGACTTAAGGTTAATAAAAAAGGTGAAGCTAAAATAAGACGAGTACCTTCTGCGATAAAAAACCATTATGCTAAAGCTTCTCAACAAATTGGATTAGGGCTTTGGGAATTTAAATTAGAAAATAATGATTTAGAGGACATAAAAGATTTAGATATATTATTTTTTAATGAAGGTAATTATGTTGATGTTGTTGGTAAATCTAAAGGAAAAGGATTTCAAGGCGGAGTTAAAAGACATAATTTTAGTATGCAAGATGCAACTCATGGTAATTCGATTTCTCATCGTGCATTAGGATCTACTGGTCAATGTCAGAGTCCTGGCAGAGTATTTAAAGGTAAAAAAATGGCAGGACATATGGGTTATAGCCAAGTTACCGAAGAATGTTTAAAAGTAGTTAAAGTTGATAGTGATAGAAATTTATTATTAGTAAAAGGCTCAATTCCGGGCTCTAAAAATAGCTTTGTGAAAGTTTTGTTATCACATAAAAAAGATAATATTAATTCTAAAATTAATAATAAAAAATAAATTTGAAATTAATATATTGAATAATTAAATTAAGATGAAATTACAAGTACTAAATTTAAAGACTAATAAATCTGTAGCTACTAATGTTTCTGATGTTATTTTTGCTAGAGAATTTAATAAATCATTAGTTCACCAAGTAACTACTTCTTACATGACTGTAGGACGTCAAGGCTCTAAGGCGCAAAAAAATCGCTCTACAGCTAATGGCGGAGGTAAAAAGCCTTGGAAACAAAAGGGTACAGGACGCTCTCGTGCTGGCACTTCAAGAAGTCCAATTTGGCGAAGTGGTGGTGTAACTTTTGCTGCAAAACCAAAAAAATATACTAAAAAAATTAACAAAAAAATGTACAAAGGAGCTATTAGTGTTATTTTTTCAGAATTAATACGCTCTAATAGTCTTAAAGTTATAAATGATTTTGTTATTAAAGATATTAAGACTAAAAATGTATTAGAGCTACTTAAAAAACTAAAAATCAAAGATGCTTTGTTTATGAGTGATAGTTTAGATGAAAAATTATATCTTTCATCTCGTAATTTATATAATGTTGGTGTTTGTACTATTGAAGATATTAATCCACTTAGTTTAATTGGATATGAAAATGTAGTAATAAGTAAAGATGCACTAAAAAAGATTGAGACAATATTATGAATAAAGAAAAAATACTAAAAGTTGTATCGCATCCTATTGTGTCTGAAAAGACAACTTTATCATCAGTTAATAATAAATATGGGTTTGCGGTTAGTATTGATAGCAATAAAAGAGAGATAAAATTAGCTATCGAATCTTTATTTAATGTAGATGTTAAGAGCGTTAAAACTTCTATTGTAAAAGGCAAGAAAAAGATTGTTAAACGTAAGCTTGGAACTAGAAAAAATTGGAAAAAAGCAATGGTTAGAATTGCAGAAGGTCAAATGATTGATATAGGCGGTTCTTAAATATAAAATATTATGGCACAAGTAATTAAAAGAAAACCTACATCACCAGGCAGAAGATTTGTTGTTAGCGTTGTTGATAAAGATTTGCATAAAGGCAAGCCTTATTCAGCTTTAACTACAAGCAAAGTTAGAATAAACGGCCGTAATAATTCGGGAAAAATTACTGTAAGACATAAAGGCGGGGGACATAAACGTCGTTATCGTGTTATAGATTTTAAACGTAATACAGATGGAATCGAAGCTAAAGTAGAGCGTATAGAATATGATCCTAATCGTAGTGCTAGAATAGCTTTAGTTTTATATGAAAATGGTGAAAGAAAATACATAATATCTCCTAATACTTTAAAAGTAGGAGACAAAATTGCTTCTGGGGAAAATGTAGCTATTAAGGTTGGAAATGTTATGCCTTGTTCTAAAATTCCTTTAGGAAGTGTTGTTCATTGTATTGAAATGAAACCGGGCAAAGGCGCACAAATTGCACGTAGTGCAGGAGCATCTGTGCAGATAATTGCCAAAGAGAATAATTATGTAACTTTAAGATTACGTTCTGGTGAAGTGCGTAAAGTATTAGCTGATTGTCGTGCTACCATAGGCGAAGTATCTAATAAAGAACATAATTTGAAAAAATTTGGTAAAGCAGGAGCGTCTCGTTGGAGAGGATTAAGACCTACTGTTCGTGGAGTAGTAATGAACCCTGTAGATCATCCACATGGAGGTGGTGAAGGTAAAACTAGCGGTGGTCGTCATCCAGTTTCTCCTTGGGGTATGCCAACAAAAGGCTACAAAACTCGTAAGAACAATCGTACTGATAAATTTATAGTTCGTCGTAGGAATCATTAGTTTTGTTTGGGTAAATGTATAATTTAATAAATTAAAATTTAATATGGCTAGATCATTAAGAAAAGGACCTTTTATTGACGAGCATTTAATACAAAAAGTATTAACGGCACAAAAAAACAAAAGCAGAAAACCAATTAAAACATGGTCTCGTCGTAGTGTTATTGTGCCAGAAATGATTGGTTTAACTATATTAGTACATAATGGCAGAGCGCATATTCCAGTTGCTATAAATGAAAATATGATTGGTCATAAACTAGGAGAATTTGCAGCTACTAGAAATTTTAAAGAGCATTCTGGAGACCGAAAATCTTAAAAGGAAAATCTTAGAGGATTATTAATAATGAAAGAAGTTAAAGCAATACATAAATATGCTAAAATATCACCCTTTAAAGCAAGATTGATAGCTGATCAAATTCGCCTTAAGTCGGTTGAAGAAGCTACAAATATTTTAATCTTTAGTAATAAAAAAGCAGCTGTCTTAGTAAAAAAAGTACTTGATTCTGCAATTTCAAATGCTGAGAATAATAATGGGCTAGATATTGATGAATTGTTTGTTGCTAGTGCTTATATTGATGAGGGGTCGACTATGAAAAGAATTCGACCACGAGCAAAAGGCAGAGCTAATCGTATTCTTAAAAGAACGAGTCATATCACAATTGGTTTAAGTAGTAAATAGGTATAGTATGGGACAAAAGGTAAATCCAAAAGGTATAAGATTAGGCATAATAAAAGATTGGGATTCCAAATGGTATGCTAATTCTAAAAATTACCATAAATATCTATTGTCTGATGTTAAGGTTAGAGAATATCTTTTTGATAAATTAAAATCAGCTTCTGTAAGCAATATAAAGATTGAGCGTTTAGGTGATAATACAAAAGTTATAATTTATACCGCTCGTCCTGGAATTGTAATTGGAAAAAAAGGGGCTGATATTGAAAAATTAAAAACAACTATTACTAAAATTATAGGAATGCCAGTCCATATTACTATTGAAGAAATTAAAAAACCAGAAATTGATGCGCGTTTAGTAGCTGAAAGTATAGCTTTACAGCTAGAAAAGCGTGTAATGTATCGTCGTGCAGTCAAAAGAGCTATAGGTAATGCTATGCGCTTAGGAGCAAAAGGTATAAAAATTATGGTTAGTGGGCGTTTAAATGGCGTAGAAATTGCTCGTTCTGAATGGTATAGAGAAGGGCGCGTGCCTTTACACACATTTAGAGCTAATGTAGATTATTCTACTTATGTAGCAAATACTCAATATGGAGTGATTGGTATTAAAGTTTGGATTTTTAAAGGTGAAATTTTAGATCACAAAACTGGCACTTTAGAAGAAATAGAAAAATTTGCAGCTAATAATAAGAATTAATTATGTTACAACCTAAGCGTACAAAATTTAAAAAAATAATGAAAGGCCGTAATCGTGGTTTATCAAATAGCCATAAAGTTAGTTTTGGTGAAATAGGATTACAAGCTGTTGGGAGATCTCGTATTACTGCAAGACAAATAGAATCAGCAAGAAGAACGATGACTCGTTATGTAAAAAGACAAGGTAAGATTTGGATTCGTATTTTTCCAGATAAGCCAATTACTAAAAAACCATTAGAAGTAAGAATGGGTAAAGGAAAGGGTGGAGTTGAATATTGGGTTGCTCAAGTTAAGCCAGGACAAATACTTTTTGAAATGCAAGGCATAGATGAAAGTGTAGCTAGAGAGGCTTTAAAATTAGCCGACTCTAAACTTCCAATTAAAACAACAATAACTAAAAGTGTATTAATGTAGCAATGAATATAAAAGAGATAAGAGAAAAAAGCAAATCAGAACTAAATGATGCATTGTTGAATTTTTTGAAAGAAGGTTTTGAGTTACGCATGCAAAATAATAGTTCTCAGCTAGCTGATAATTCTAAATTAAATAAAAATAAAAAGACAATTGCACGAATAAAAACCGTTATGAGAGAGAATCAAAGTGAAAAATAATAAAGTAGAAAGAGTATTGGCAGGAAAAGTACTTAGTAATGTTCGTGATAAAACAATTTCTATTTTAATTGAAAGAAAAGTTAGGCATCCAGTTTATAAAAAATACATAAAATTAAATACCAAAATTCATGCCCATGATAAAAATAATGAATGTGCTTTGGGAGATATAGTTAAGGTAGTAGAAGCAAAACCTTTTTCTAAAACTAAGCATTGGGAATTATTAGAAATAATTGAAAAATTTGAAGTAATTGATTAAATATATTTAAGAATAATATTATGATTCAAACACAAACAAAACTACAAATTGCTGATAATAGCGGAGGCGTTAAGGCTATGTGTATTAAAGTTTTAGGCGGCTCAAAAAAAAGATTTGCAAATATTGGTGATGTTATTAAAGTTAGTATTAAAGAGGCAACGCCTAGAGGAAAAGTAAAAAAAGGTGAAGTATATAATGCTGTAGTAGTTCGTAGTGCTCACGGTATTAGTAGAGTAGATGGTTCTAAAATACGCTTTGACAATAATGCTGTAGTACTTTTAAGTGCAAAATTAGAGCCAGTAGGTACTCGTATTTTTGGACCTGTAACTCGTGAATTGCGTAGTGAGAGATTTATGAAAATAATATCGTTAGCGCCAGAGGTATTATAGTGAATAAAATTAAAAAAAAGGACGAAGTAATTATTATTACTGGTAAAGAAAAAGGATCTGTTGGAACAGTTACTGATATTATTGGCAATAAAATTAAAGTTGAGGGTTTAAATATTTTTAAAAAACATGTTAAGCCTAATCCTAAAGCTGGAGTAACTGGAGGTATTATTGATCATGATATGCCTTTTGCAATTTCCAATGTTGCTATTTATAATCCAAAAATTAAAAAAGCAGATAAAGTTGGTATTCGTTTTAATAAAGATGGTAAAAAAGAAAGATTTTTTAAATCAAACGGCGAAAAGATTGATTAATATTTTTTAGGAATTAGATGTGTCAAGACTAGAACAAAAATACAAAGATGAAATTATACCAAGTATGCAAAAAGCACTAGGTGTATCAAATCCTATGCAGGTTCCAAAAATTGAAAAAATAGTCATTAACATGGGATTAGATTCATCAGCAGATAAAAAAATATTACAAAATGCACTAGAAGAAATGAAAATTATTTCTGGGCAAAGTCCAGTTGTTTGTAATGCTCGTAAATCAGTTGCAAGCTTTAAAATAAGAGAAGGTAATCCTATTGGATGTAAGGTAACTTTAAGAAGAAAAAAAATGTATGAGTTTCTTGATCGTTTGATTAGTATTGCAATTCCTCGTGTACGTGATTTTCGTGGATTGAATAACAAGTCTTTTGATGGTCGTGGAAATTATAGTTTAGGATTATCTGAGCAAATTGTATTTCCAGAAATTGACTTTGAAAAAGTTACTAAAATAAAGGGAATGGATATATCAATAATTACTACAACACAAAGTAATGAATATGCTAAAAAACTGTTAGAAATGTTTGATTTTCCTTTTAAAAATTAAAAAATAAAGAAAAATGGCTAAAAAATCAATGATAAATAAAGATATTAAGCGCGCAAAGATAGTTGCTAAATATCGTACTAAAAGATTAGAATTAAAAAAAATTATTAAAAGTGTTAATGTAACTGATGAAGAGCGTTTTCAGGCTATTATTAAACTTAAATTGTTGCCTAGAGATGCTTCACCAATAAGACAGCGTAGTCGTTGTGGTTTGACTGGTCGTCCTCATGGATTTTATCGCAAGTTTGGCTTATCTAGAAATAAATTAAGAGAACTTGTTATGAATGGCGAGGTTTCGGGTTTATCTAAATCAAGTTGGTAAATATAAATTAGGATTAAAAAACTATGAAATTTTTATATACAAAGGAGCTAATATGAGTATGTCTGATGTTATAGCGGATATGTTAACTCGTATACGTAATGCTCATCTGGTAAACAAGAAAAGTGTTGATATACCAGCCTCAAACTTAAAGGTTAATATTGCTAAAGTTATGCAACAAGAAGGATATATTGAATCTTTTAGTGTTGATGGCGAATTACCTGAAAAGAAAATAAAAATAATATTAAAATACTACGACGGTAAATCTGTTATTGAATCTTTAAAAAGAATTTCAAAGCCAAGCCTTAGGGTTTATGTTAAAAGTGATGAAATTCCAAAAGTGATGAATGGATTAGGAATAGTTATTATTTCAACACCAAAAGGTGTGATGACTGGAAAAGAAGCTAAAGCTGAAAATTTAGGTGGCGAAGTTTTGTGTAGTGTTTGTTAAATTAAAATTATATATGTCTAGAATTGCAAAATCTCCTATTACTATACCTTCTGATATAAAAATATCTTTAAATGATAATTTAATTTCTATTATAGGTAAATTAGGTAAGGTTGATATAAATGTTAACTCTTTAGTAACAATAAATAATGCTGATAATATTTTAACTTTTGGTGTTGCTGAGGTAGATAAAAAAAATATAAAAAATGCCTGGGCTCAAGCGGGAACTGCAAGAGCTAATGTTGCTAATTTTATTAAAGGTGTGGCAACTGGTTGGGAAAAACAATTAACTTTAGTAGGAGTAGGATATAGAGCTAAAGTTAGTGGTAAGAAATTAAATTTAAGTTTAGGTTTTTCTCATCCAATTGAGTATGATATTCCTGATGGGGTTACTATAGAAACTCCATCGCAAACACAAATTATAGTTAAAGGGATAGATAAACAAAAAGTTGGTCAAGTTTCAGCTGAAGTTAGATCTTATCGTAAGCCTGAGCCTTATAAAGGTAAAGGGGTTCGTTATAGTGATGAACAAGTAGTGAGAAAAGTAGCTAAGAAAAAATAAAAATAAATAATATGAAATCGTCTAAAAAATATTCCAGATTAAAACGAGCAACTAAATTTAGAGCAAAAAATTCTAAAATAGGAATTGAAAGATTGTGTGTTTATAGAAGCTCAAGACATATATATGCTCAGATTATTAGTGGTTGTGGCTCTAGGGTATTGACTTCTGCCTCTACATTATCTGATAAAATTAAGAATAGCGGAAATAAAGAAGCTGCTGCAAAAATTGGAACAAAAATTGCAAAAAATGCAAAAAATGCAAAAATAACCAAGGTTTCTTTTGATCGTTCTGGATTTAAATTTCATGGCAGAATAAAAGCTTTAGCTGATGCAGCAAGAAAGGGCGGACTAGATTTTTAAATAATTTTTATTAAATTAATATAGGATATAAATCAATGGCAGAATATAATAACCAAAATAATGATTACATTGAAAAATTAGTCAATGTCCGTCGTGTGGTAAAAGTAGTTAAAGGTGGTCGTATTTTTGGTTTTTCAGCACTTGTTGTTGTTGGTGATGGCAATGGCAAAGTCAGTTATGGAACAGGCAAATCTCGTGAGGTGCCAATTGCTATTCAAAAAGCTATAGAAAAAGCAAAAAAATCTATGAAATCAGTTTCGTTGGTTAATGGTACATTACATTATCCTATTAATTTTAGACTAGGAGCTGCGAAAATTTATATGCAGCCAGCATCTGAAGGTACTGGAGTTATAGCAGGTGGTCCTATGCGTAGTGTATTAGAGGCGGTTGGAGTGCATAATATATTAACTAAATGTAATGGTACTCGTAATCCAATTAGCGTAGTTCGTGCTACTATTGCTGGACTTTATTCTATGTCTTCTCCGCAAGTAATTGCTGCTAAGAGAGGTAAAAGTATTGAGCAAATTACAGGAGAATAAAAATGCCTGAAGTTAAAAAAACTATTAAAAAACCAAAAACCAATAAAAAACAAACTGTTAAAAAACAAAAGACTGTAAAAATTAAATTAATTAAAAGTTTTTATGGTCGTTTACCATCTCATCGTTTAACTGTAGCAGGTCTTGGATTGAAAAGAATTAATCAAACTGTTGAGTTAGAGGACACAAAAAGCATTAGGGGTATGATTAATAAAGTTGCTTATTTATTGAAAGTAGAATAGTAATTTAGTATAAATATCATTATAGTTACTATAAATAAGGAAAAATCTAAAATATAAATAAATATAGAATATATAATAGCTAACCTTAAAATAGCTGTTTAGATAATTTAAGATAGATTAAAAAAAGATAAAGGTTTTTGAAATACTACAAATAAATACATTATGAAATTAAATACATTAACTCCTGCAAAAGGTGAAAAAAGAGCAAGAAAAAGAGTAGGTCGTGGTAGCGGTAGTAACCTTGGTAAAACTTGCGGGCGTGGACACAAAGGACAAAAATCTCGTTCTGGAGGGTCGACTAAAATTGGTTTTGAAGGCGGACAAATGCCTTTACAGCGAAGACTTCCAAAAGTTGGTTTTTGCTCAAGAGTTTATAAAACTAGATCAGAAGTTAGATTGTCAGAAATTGATAAACTTAAAGAAAATGAAATAACTATTGATTTATTAAAAAAATATAATTTAGTTTCAAAAAATATTAAAAAAGTAAAAGTCATCCTTTCTGGTGAAATTACTAGAGAGGTTACAATAAATAAAATTAATGTAACAAAAGGCGCTAAAAAGGCTATTGAAGCTTTAAACGGTAAAATTAAGGAATAATAAATGTCTGAAGATTTAATAAAAAGAATAATATTTTTATTGGTTGCTTTAATCGTTTTTAGACTAGGCACTCATATTACTATTCCTTTTATATCTACAGAAGCGCTTGCCTCTTTAGTTCAAGAGCAACAAGGAACTATTTTAGAAATGTTTAATATGTTTTCTGGTGGCGCTCTTGAAAGATTATCAATTTTCACATTAGGAATAGTGCCTTATATTTCAGCTTCTATTATTGTTCAATTAATGACAGCTGTTGTTCCAAAGTTTGAACAATTAAAAAAAGAAGGAGATGCAGGTAGACGAAAAATTATGCAGTATACTAGGATGGGTACGGTTCTTTTAGCATTATTTCAATCTTATGGTATATCAATTACTTTACAGTCACAAAATGATTTAGTTACTCAAACTGGAGGTATTTTTGTTTTAGTAACTGTAATTACATTAACTACTGGTACTGTATTTCTTATGTGGCTTGGAGAGCAAATTACAGAAAAAGGTATTGGCAATGGTATTTCAATGATTATTTTTGCTGGTATTGTGTCAGGATTACCTTCAGCAATAGGTTATACATTCTCTATGGCATCTAATGGTGAAATAAGTTATCTTTTAATACTTATATTAATGATTATGGCTTTATTAGTTACTGCTTTTGTGGTATTTATGGAAAGAGGTCAAAGGAGAATTGCAGTTAATTATGCCAAGCGTCAACAAGGAAGAAGAATGGTTGGTGGTCAAAAGTCTTATTTGCCGCTTAAAATAAATATGGCAGGTGTTATTCCGCCTATTTTTGCATCTAGCATAATATTATTTCCAACAACTTTAGGACAGTGGCTTTCACAAGGCGGTGAAATTAATTGGGTTGACAGAGTTATTACGAGTATATCCCCAGGACAGCCACTTTATGTATTATTTTATGGCGTTGCTATTGTATTTTTTACCTTTTTTTATACTGCTATTACTTTTAATTCAAAAGATATATCTGATAATTTAAGAAAATCAGGAGGATTTATTCCAGGTATTCGTCCCGGACAAAATTCAGCTAATTATATTGATTCAGTTATGTCGCGTTTAACAGCATCAGGTGCAATTTATATTGCTGCAGTTTGTTTATTGCCGGAATTTTTAATTCTATATTGGAATATTCCTTTTATATTTGGCGGCACTAGTTTGTTAATAATAGTTGTTGTGGTTATTGATTTTATTTCTCAAATGCAATCTCATTTGATGACTAATCAATATGAAGCATTAATGAAAAAATCTGGTTTAAATTAAAGGAATTTAATATGAAAGTAAGAGCATCAGTTAAAAAAATATGCAATAAATGTAAAATCGTTAAACGTAATAGAGTGTTAAGAGTAATTTGTAAAGAGCCTCGCCATAAACAGGTGCAAGGCTAATTATATTCAATTGACATAAATAAAATAAAATGTATAATGCTAGATATTTTGTAGGTTTAAAATATTATACTTTGAATAACATACCTTTTTAATGGCAAGAATAGCAGGGATAAATATCCCAAATAAACATATAGTAATTAGTTTGAGATCGATTTTTGGTATTGGTGCAACAACATCAATTCGTATTTGCGAAATGGCTAAATTAAAACCAACTACCAATGTCTCAGAATTAAGCGAAAAACAACTAGATGCATTGCGTGCAGCGATAGCTAATTTTCCTATAGAGGGTGATTTACGCAGACAGATTGCAACAGATATTAAAAGATTGAAAGACTTAGGGTGTTACCGTGGAATTCGCCATAGAAAATCATTACCTTTGCGTGGACAACGAACTAAAACAAATGCTAGAACTCGTAAAGGTCCTAGACGTTTAATAAAATAAATTTTAAATTAATATAATATGGCAAAATTGAAAGCTAAAAATAAAGTTAAAAAAAATATAACAGATGGTATTGCGCATATACATTCAACATTTAACAATACTATTGTAATGGTTACAGATAGATATGGTAATGCAATTTGTTGGTCTACATCAGGTAGTTCTGGATTTAAAGGCTCAAGAAAGTCAACACCATTTGCAGCACAAGTAGTAGCAACTAACTGCGCTGAGAAAGCTTTAACATTTGGAATAAAAAATATAGAAATTCGTGTTAATGGACCTGGTCTTGGAAGAGATTCGGCAATTCGTGGATTAAATATAAAAGGGCTTAAAATTCAATCAATTACTGATGTTACGCCAATTCCACATAATGGTTGTCGTCCATCAAAAAAGAGAAGAGTGTAGAATATGGCTAGATATATAGGACCTACTTGCAAACTATCGCGTAGAGAAGGAACAGATTTATTTCTTAAAAGTCCAGTTAGATCTTTAGAATCTAAGTGTAATATTAATCAGCCTCCTGGAGTGCATGGAGTTCATGCTCGTCGTCAAAAAGGTACTGGTTATGGAATACAATTACGTGAAAAGCAAAAAGTAAGACGCATGTATGGAATATTAGAAAAACAATTTAATTTATATTATAAAAAAGCTTCCGCAAAAAAAGGTTCTACAGGAGAAAATTTATTATCACTATTAGAGTGTAGATTAGATAATGTGGTATATCGGATGGGTTTTGGTTCTACTCGTTCTGAGGCTAGACAATTGGTTTCGCATAAGGCTATTTTGGTTAATGGTAAAGTAGTAAATATACCATCTTATCAAGTTAGCGCTCTTGATGAAATATCAATTAGAGAAAAAGCTAAAAAACAATTGCGTATTCAATTATCTCTTGAATTAGCAGAGCAATTTAGTAATGTAGATTGGGTTGATGTTGATAAAAAAGAACTTAAAGGAATATTTAAAAATGTCCCAGATAGAAATAGTCTTTCTTCAGATATAGAAGAGCATTTAATTGTTGAGTTGTATTCAAAATAGGTAATTTAATTATGCAAAATTTAATAAAAGATTTTTTAAAACCAAAATTAGTTAAATCAGTAAAAACTGCTAATAACCAATTTAGAGTTATTCTTGAGCCTTTAGAAAAAGGTTTTGGTCATACTATAGGAAACGCTTTGAGAAGGACTCTTTTGTCTTCTATGGCTGGATATGCTGTTACTGAAATTGAGGTAGAAGGAGTGACTCATGAATTTTCTACTATTCCTGGAGTTCAAGAAGATTTGATTGATATAATGCTTAATTTAAAAGAAGTTCCATTAGCATTAAATACATCGGAATCTGCAGAAGTTGTTATTGACAAAAAAGGTCCTTGTCATATTACAGCTGCTGATATTGAGACAAATGGAATAGACGTTAGTGTATTTGATCCTGAAAAAATCATAGCAACAATTAATGACAAAGGTCATGTACACATGAAATTAAAAATTGAAAGGGGTATAGGATATAGTTCAGTTGAATCGCGTGAAAGTGACTCTTCTGCTGTTGGCAGATTACAAATAGATGCAAATTTTTCTCCAATAAAAAATGTAAGTTTTAATATTGAGGCTGCTAGGGTTGATCAAAGAGTTAATCTTGATAAATTAAATATCCATGTTGAAACTAATGGATCTATAGATGCAGAATATGCAATTAAAGCAGCAGCGACAATTTTACAAAATCAATTATCATCTTTTGTTGAGTTAGAATTACTAGAAGAAGAAGAATCACTACCAACTTCAGAAGATTTTGATCCGCAATTGTTAGCAGCAGTAGATGAATTAGAATTAACAGTCCGTAGTGCTAATTGTTTAAAGACAGAGCAAATTTACTACATAGGAGATTTAATTCAAAAAACAGAGCAAGATTTATTAAGAACGCCTAATTTAGGTCGTAAATCATTGCATGAGATTAAAGAAGTACTAGAAGAAAAGGGGCTTAGTCTTGGTACAGCTATTGAAAATTGGCCCCCAGTTGACTTAATGAGTGAGTAAATAGTTATATGAGGCATAGAAAGTCAGGAAGAAAATTAAATCGTAATTCTTCTCATCGCAAAGCAATGTTTAAAAACATGGCTAATTCATTGGTTTTACATACAATAATTAGAACTACGCTACCTAAAGCTAAAGAATTAAGGAGAGTAATTGAACCTTTAATAACTAAAGCTAAGGTTGATAGTGTTGCAAATCGTCGCCATGTGTTTGCTAAATTAAGAGATGATTTTATGGTTGCAAAGTTATTTACCGAGCTAGGCCCATTTTTTAAAGATAGAAATGGTGGCTATACTAGAATTTTAAAATCTAATTTTCGTACTGGAGATAAAGCACCTATGGCAATAATACAGTTAGTAGATTTTCAAAATGAAAATGTGGAATCAAAACCTGAAGAAGATTCTACAGAAACAGAACAAGAAGAGGAAAATAAATAATATGCCAACAGTTAAAGTATTAGATAATGAGCCATTTGATATAGCTTTGAGACGCTTTCGTCGTTCATGTGATAAAGCTGGAATTATTAATGATGTTAGAAAGAAAGAATTTTATGAAAAGCCTACATGGATTAATAAGCGCATGAAAGCTGCCGCTATAAAAAGAACTCATAAAGAAATGGCAAGAAATCGCATTCATCGTAGACGCCTATATTAAAAATCAAGCCTTATGTCTTCAGTATTAAAAAATCGTATTAGTGCTGATATGAAGTTAGCTATGAAAGCTAGAGATAAAAAATCTACTAAGGCTATTCGTATGATAATTCAAGCTATCAAGCAAAAAGAAATTGATGCTCGTATTGAGTTAACTGATGAAGATATACTTACCATTATTCAAAAAATGGTCAAGCAAAGAAAAGATTCAATTTTACAATTTACAAAAGCTAATCGTGAAGATTTAGTCAATAATGAAGAATACGAACTAAAAATAATTAGTGGGTATTTGCCGAATCAATTAACTCTAGTTGAAATAGAAAAAATAGTTGATAAGACTATACTTGATACCAACTCTTCATCTATTAAAGATATGGGTAAATTAATGCAGGCATTAAAAGTTAAATTAACTGGTAAAGCTGATATGGCTCAAGTATCAAGTCTAGTAAGAGCAAAGATTAGTTGAATTTAAACAAACAATTTATCAAAAACATTAATAATGGTGCCCGGGGCCGGAATCGAACCGGCACGGAATTTAACTTCCGCAGGATTTTAAGTCCTGTGTGTCTACCTATTTCACCACCCGGGCAAAACTATAAGAATTATATACTAACTAAAGGTAAAATTAGAGATTTATCAAGTTTATTATTCTAAAAATTATTTATGAAATTTATCCTTAGTTTTTTCCCTATAGTTTTATTTTTTCTAGTTTATAAAATCAAAGAATTACATTTTTATGAAGGAGAAGGCTTATATTCTGCGATTATTGCTATGACTGTTGCGACCTTAATTCAAATTTTTATTAGTCGTTTTATAGATAAAAAATTTGAAAAAAGCCAAGTAATTGGATTATTGCTATTAATAATTTTTGGTGGGGTTACTATTTATGTTGATAATCCTGCATTTATAATGTGGAAAGTTAGTGTTTTGTATGTTTTATTTGCATTAATTTTAATTGGCAGCATATGGATAGGGAAAAAAAATTTATTTAGTCTTATTTTGGGAAAAGAATTAAAATTACCAGATAAATCTTGGAATCAACTGATTTGGATCTGGGGACTTGGTTTTATTTTTATTGCAATTATTAATGCTTATTACTATGTTTTGCCATCTATAAAGGCTAATAATGATTTTTTTGGTGATCAAGATAGATTTAATTTAAGTGGATTTGATTGCTCTACAAGTGTTAAAGAAAATTTATGTTTAATAGCGCAACAAACAGAAGAATCGTGGGTAAATTTTAAATTATTTGGTACTATGGGATTAACATTTATACTTATTATAATAACTATATTTTTTACATATAAGCATCTTAAAGAACATGAAGTTACTAAATAGGTTAATTTTTTAAAATACTCTAATATTTTTAATGATTGATATAAGGCAAGATAGATTTTATAATGAAGATCATATTTGGGTTTTAGCAAATAATATTGATAATACTTATACTTTAGGAATTTCTGATTATGCTCAAGATTCATTAGGGGATATAGTTTTTGTAGAATTACCAAAAGTAAAAACTAAGTTTGAGGCTGGAGATGAGATTTGTTTGATAGAGTCTGTTAAAACAGCATCTACTATAAAAGCACCAGTTAATTTAAAAGTTATAG
>CAKMYR010000017.1:14507-15897 GCA_929200175.1 uncultured Gammaproteobacteria bacterium | reverse complement strand
AAATCAAAATGGCAGTGCTACTATAGTTATTAGAGCAACTTCAAATGGTAAAACTGCCACTGACAGTTTTGTAGTAAATGTTCTGGCAATAGATGATGCTCCAATTATTCAAAACCCAATTGAAGATATCACAGTTGAGCAAAATTTTGCAAATACTATTATAAATTTAACTAATACTTTTACTGATGTTGATAATGATGATAGCTTAATTACTAAAGCCATATTAAATAATTCTAATTCGTCATTAGTTAATGCTACAATTGTTGGTAATGTCTTAACACTTGATTATCAAATAAATAAACATGGTAGCGCTACTATAGTTATTAGAGCAACTTCAAATGGTAAAAATACTACTGATAGCTTTGTAGTAAATGTAGACAATGCTCCAGTTGTTCAAAACCCAATTAGAGATATTACAGTTAATGAAGATTCGCCAAATACTATTATAGATTTAACTAATACTTTTACCGATGCTGATAATTATGATAGCTTAATTACTAAAACTATATTAAGTAATTCTAATTTATCTTTAGTAAGTATTATAGTTATTAATAATAATCTAACACTTGATTATCAGCCAAATCAAAATGGCAGCGCTACTATAGTTGTTATAGCAACTTCAAATGGCAAAACTACTACTGATAGCTTTGTAGTAAATGTATTAGCAATAGATGATAGTCCAATTATTCAAAACCCAATTGAAGATATCACAGTTGAGCAAAATTCTGCAAATACTATTATAAATTTAACTAATACTTTTACTGATGTTGATAATGATGATGGCTTAATTACTAAAACCATATTAAGCAATTCTAATTCATCATTAGTTAATGCTACGATTGTTGGTAATACTTTAACACTTAATTATCAATCAAATCAAATTGGTAGCTCTACTATAGTTATTAGGGCAACTTCAAATGGTAAAACTACCACTTATAGTTTTAGCGTTGAAATTATAAAAAGTGTTGTATCATTATTAGTTATTGCTGTAGAATTTAATGATACTGTATTTCATAGTGCTGCTAATGTTTGGGGCGATAAAGTTTTTGGTAAAAATGATGGACAATTGAACGATTATTTTAAAGAAATTTCGCATAATACTTTTCAATTTAAAAAAGCTATAGAATCACAAGGAGTAGCAAATGATGGTATTATTACTGTCAAATTAAATAAGGATCATCCACAGACCCGTGCTAGTCATTTTCAAACAGCTAGTCTTATTCTAACGCCAGCACTAAATGCGGCAGATAATTTTATAAATTTTGCTCAATATAATAAAAATAATAATAGCTTTATAGATAATAATGAATTACAAATAATATTTTTAGTTGCAGGAAATGAATCTGCCACAACATCAGATGGTGGAGTATGGGCACATAGAGCTCTAAAT
>CAKMYR010000017.1:0-14497 GCA_929200175.1 uncultured Gammaproteobacteria bacterium | reverse complement strand
CTCTAAATGTTATATTTACTTACAAAGACGGAGTTATTATTAATTCATATAGTATATTTGGCGAAAGACATTTTAAAGCTCATGATGCTACTATTGGAGTTATTGCTCATGAATTAGCTCATGCTCTTTTTGGTTTGCCAGATTTGTATGATATAAGTGGAGTATCTCATGGTATAGGTTCTTTTGGTTTAATGGCAAATGGTGCTTGGGCTAGAAAATCTTCTGCTTATAGACCAGGTTCATCACCAGTACATATGACTGGCTGGAGTAAAATTAGATCAAAGTTTATCGATCCTACATTAATTAGTGATGATGAAGATGATTTGGTTGCTAAAGCTAGTTCTTCTATTGATGCTAATGTTTATAAAATTTTACCCAAAACTAGATTAAACGATAAGGAATACTTTTTATTAGAAAATAGAATTGGTGGTTATGATAATGGACTAAATTTTTTATATTGCATAGCTAAAGGTTCTGTATGTGGTGGAAGTTCTTCAGAGCCACCAGAATTTCCTGGTGGTTTACTAATAACTCATATTGATGATAATAAAACATTGAATAATGATTTTACTCACAAATTAGTTGATGTAGAAGAAGCAAAAAATCCAGGCTTAGATGATAAAACAACTGCTGGACGTTTAACTAATTTATTTTATTCTGGCAACTCCACTAGTTTTACTCCGGATACTACACCTAATTCTAATACTTATAGTAATAATAGTAGTGGAATTAGTGTGACAAATATATCGGAAGCTGGAAATACTATGACCTTTAATATAACTATTGAATAATGAAAAACATAATACTAATTATAAGTTTAATATATACAAATTTATCATTTGCAATCTTGGCTTATCCTGGAGATATAGAGTTATATCAAGGAGAGAATTCTTTTATAGCAAATCTAAAGGGTGATGAATATTTTTCTTGGATTGAAAATAAAAAAGGTGAGGTAATTATTTATAATAAAGATTCTGATTTATATGAATATGCCGAATTAAAAGAAATTGATGGAAAACTAGAAATGATCTCCTCTGGTAATTTATTAAATTTAGAAGAACAATCATCAGGTGCTGTTGATAAAGCCCCTAAATTAGATAACAATAGTTTTGATAAAGACAAATTATATGAAATTTGGCAAAGAAAAAGAAAGGAAAATAATTTAGTTTTGGATTAATTTATTAAAATTTTATTATGAAAAAAAATAAAGAAAAATTTGACTTTAATCAAGGGTTAGCTGATTTAGAAAAAATTGTATCTGCTATGGAATCAGGCAATCTAAGTCTTGAAGAATCTTTAGAATATTTTTCTAATGGAGTTAAATTAACAAAAAAATGTCAAAATGCCTTAAATGAAGCTGAGAAAAAAATAAATATACTCACAGCAGAAGATAATTACAATGCAAAAAGTACATTAAAAGATGTTGACGAGTAATAAAAATGAATTTTGATATTTATTTAGATAGAATTAATTCTAAGTTAGATGAATATCTTTTATTAGATTCTAAGTTGAAAGAATCTATTCGTTATAGTGTACTAAATGGCGGTAAACGCATTAGAGCAATATTAACTTATTGTACGGCTAATACATTTAAAACTAATTTAGATTTAGTAGATTCAAGCGCTTGTGCAATTGAATTAATTCATGCGTATTCTTTAATCCATGACGATATTCCTGCTATGGATAACAGTGATTTTAGGCATAATAAACCTACTTGCCATAAAAAATTCGGCGAAGCGCAAGCTATTTTAGCAGGCGATGGTTTGCAAGCATTAGCATTTAAAATTTTAACTGATGATAATAATTTGGCGGATTCTACAAAAATATCTTTATTAAAAGTTTTAACTAATTCTGCATTTGAAATGGTAGAAGGGCAATTGGTAGATATTTTGTCAGATTTGAAAATTATCAATATAGATACTTTAAAAAATATGTACAGCAAAAAAACAGGATCTATTATAAAGTGTGCTGTAATACTAGGTGCTTTAGTTTCTAAAAAGTGTAATGAGAATGACTTAAAGGTGCTTAATGAATTTTCAATTAATATAGGATTAGCTTATCAAATTCAAGATGATATATTAGATATTTTAACCCCTGATAATATATTAGGAAAAAAACAAAACACAGATATTGGGAATAATAAACCAACTTATCCATCAATTTTAGGATTAGATAAAGCAAAGAAAATTTGCGATGATTTATATTCTAAAGCGTTATTAGTACTTAAGCAATTAAGTTTAGATAGCAATGAGTTATATAAATTGACAATGAAACTTAAATTAAGAGATTTTTAAAATCTTAATAAAACACTACCCCAGCTAAAACCAGCGCCGATACCAATTAATAATAAAATATTATTTTTTTTAATGCGTTTATCTCTTACAGCCTTATCAATCGCCAATGGAATAGAAGCAGCAGAAGTATTGCCTTGATCTTTTAAAGTAACTATTACTTTATCCATAGGGATATTGATTCGTTGTGCGATTGCTGTGATAATGCGAACGTTAGCTTGATGGGGAATCATATAATCTATTTCATCTACAGTTATATTATTTTCCTTTATTGTTTCTAAAGCCAAGATAGATAAATGTTTAATTGCTGCTTTAAATACTTCATTTCCAGACATTTGAATAAAGCCATGTTGATTAATATAATTATTATTAACTTGTAAAGATGGCAAATAATTACCATCGCTTAATAATTTAGTATTTAAAATACCTGCATTTAGATCTGAGCTTAACACAACTGCGCCTGCACCATCACCAAATAAAATTGCAGTAGAGCGGTCTGTCCAATCAACAATCCTTGATAAGGTTTCACTGCCTACTACAAGAACTTTATTAGCAGAATTAGTTTTAATATATTTTTCAGCAGTAGTTAAGGCAAATATAAATCCAGCACAAACTGCTTGCAAATCAAAAGCTGGACAAGATGCGCCAAGAGCTTTTTGTAATACAGTAGCAGTAGCAGGGAATATTTTATCTGGAGTAGTTGTTGCAAAAATAATTAAATCTAGCTCTTTAGGGCTTATATTAGCAGCTTTTAATGCATTTTGAGAAGCAATAGTTGCTAATTCACAATTACTTTGATTTTCAACTATATGTCTTTTTTCAATTCCAGTTCTGGTTACTATCCATTCTTTTGAAGTATCAAGAGTTTTTTCTAAATCTTCGTTAGTAATTATTTTTGGGGGAAGATATGAGCCAGTACCTATAATTCGTGCAAATTTTTTCATAATTGATTTGCTAATTCATCTTCAATTTGTTTTGATATTTTATCTATTATTTTTGCATTTGCTTCAATATAAGCTTCTTTTATAGCATATAAAAAAGATTCAGAATCAGCACTTCCATGACTTTTAATAACAATACCACGAAGGCCTAATAGACTAGCTCCATTATATTTTTTTGGATCAATATTATGTTTAAAATTTTTTAGAATTGATTTACTTAAAATCCCAATAATTTTAGAAAAAATATTTCTGTTAAATGCTTGTTTAAGATGGTGTACCATCATAAGAACAACACCTTCGCTTGCCTTAAGAAATATATTGCCTTCAAAGCCGTCACATACCACTAAATCAGCCTTGCCCTTATAAACATCATCACCTTCAATAAATCCAGTATAGTTAAGATTTGATTTTTTTAATAATTCAGAAGTTTGTTTAATAAAATAATTTCCTTTAGTTTCTTCTTTTCCTATATTAAGAAGCGAAACTCTAGGGTTTTTTATATTTTTAGTATGTTTAACTACAACTGATCCCATAATAGCAAATTGAAATAATGAGATCTCTTTAGAATCAACATTAGCACCTAAATCTAGCATATTTACACTGCCTTTTACAGTTGGAATTATTGCCATAATTGCAGGTCTGTCAATACCTTTTATGGTTTTTAATAAAGAGCGTGAAATCACCATTAATGCACCAGTATTGCCAGAGCTAACGCAGGCATCTGCTTGTTTGTTTTTAACTAAATTGATAGCTTCTCGCATTGATGTTTTTTTATTTTTACGCAGTACATCAGTAGGTAATTCATTCATTTTTATAACTTCATCAGCGTTAACAATTGAAAATCTATCAATTAAATCTTTACTATTTGGATGTTTTTTTAATTCATTATTAATTTCAGACTCATTGCCGACAAAATATAAATATAAATCACTAAACATAGTCAGAGCTTTAATGCCTGCTGAAACTGTAACAGGAATACCCTTATCTCCACCTGAAGCGTCAATAGATATTTTAATTAACATAAATTTATTATTCTGTTTCTTCTATTTTCTGGGTATTTATTATTTGTTTACCACGATAATAACCATCTGCAGTAATATTATGACGAAGATGAATTTCGCCAGTTTCTTGATCTTCAGATAGAGTTTTATGTTTTAATGCATTGTGAGAGCGTCTCATACCTCTTTTTGATGCGCTTTTTTTTCCTTTTTGTACAGCCATTTTTCTTCCTTATTTTATTTTAATTCTTAATACTTTTTAATATTGCAAAAGGGTTTTTAGTTGGATTTTTCGCAATATAATCATCATTTTGATATTGATAACATTTATAGCTATGTTTAGCAAACATAGGCATAGACATTAATATTTCATCAGTTATAAATTCTATAGTAGAAATACTTTTTTTATGAAAAATAATTTTTTCATAATCAGAGTCTAGATATCCTCCTTCTTGCTCATTTTGTAAAAACCCAGTTTTAAAATTAATGTTTAATTTATTATTTACTTCTCCTAAACAATTTTGACATGTTAGAGATGCATTTAATTTAATATTACCTTTAATACAAGGAATTTTATTTTCTTTTAAACTAAAATTTAATTCAACATAAACAGGATCTTCAAAATTACATACTATATCAGTAATCCTATCGAAATCTTTTATTTTATAAGTATGTAAAAACAAATAGGGTTTAGATGTAAATTTACAAAACTCTATGCGCTCAACCATTTTTTATAGTAAAAGTAAGCTATTATACTTAAAATATTGCTTTATCAAATAAATTTCGTTGCCTATTAACTTCAAATAAAGAAATGCCTGTAGCAACAGCAACATTTAAACTTTGGATATTGCCTTTAATTGGTATTATCGCTAATTCATCGCACATTTTTTTATTTAGAGATCTCAATCCTTTGCCTTCAGAGCCAATAATAATTGCAGTTGATAATTTTAAATCTATTGAATAAAGAGATTTGTTAGCAGATAGGTCAAGCCCAATTGTCCAAATATTTTTATTCTTAAGCTCTTTTATAGTTTGCGCTATATTGGTAACTTGAAATATTTTTAATTGATTAACAGCTCCAGCGCTTGTTTTGTAAGCTAAAGAATTAATATTAGCAGATTGATTTTTATTAATAATTACGCAATCAACATTAGCTGCACTTGCATTTCTTAAACAAGCCCCTAAATTTCTAGGGTCTTGGATAGAATCTAAAACTAATATTAAGCTAGTAGTTTTAATTTTGTTAATATAAGCAGTTAATTCATTTTGTCCTAATAAAGAGGGTAGAAGTATTAAAGCTGCTATGCCTTGATGAGAGTTATTTTTAGTAATTTTATCTAAGTGTTTTTTGCTGCATTTTTCTATTTTTAAATTTAAATCATTAAGTTGTTTATCAATAGCTAGCAATCTTTTGTCTGCTCTGTCTTTTAAAGAAAAAGCTTTAATTATATTTTCTGGATAATTTTCTAATTGAGTTTGAATACTATGAAAACCAAAAATAGTAATAGATTTTGGCATTATAAATACTATAGTTTATGTTCAAAAATATTTATATATGATTTTTCTTTAATTGATTTTAGCCAATTTTCAAAATAAGAATCTTGCTTTAGTCTAGTTAGTTTTACTTTAATATCATCAATATGAGTATTATAATTACGCTTATTAGTTATTTTCATTATTCTCCAACCTTGCTCTGTTTTAAATGGCTTTGATAATTGATTTAATTTAAGAGTAGATAGTTGTTTTTTAAAATTTTTAGATTGATTATTTTCATCTAACCATTCGGATTCGCCACCGTTTTTGTATGAAGGGTCTTGGGAATAAGTTTTTGCGAGCTTAGAAAATGAAGCTCCATTTTTAATTCTATTGCTTAAATCAATTAATAAATTTTTAATCAATTCATCTTTAGATTTATCTTGATTGGTTTTTGTTATATCTATTGAGTTAATTAATATTTGGGCAATTTTAATTTGTGAAATTAAATCTTTTTTGTCAGTAGGGTTAGTCAAAAGCTCTTGATTTATTTCATCTTCAGTTACTACTATATTAGCATTTCGTAGAATGTATTGCCTAAGGGTTTGTTTTAGTAAATAATCCATAATATTATCAAAAATTTGCTTATATTGTGGTAAATTTTGTAATTGTGGTAAATTTAAATTATTTTGTAAAGCTACATCAAGAAGCACTTCTTGTACTAAATTTTCGTTAGGTTTTATCTTAAGCTCTTTTATTTTTTGCATTTGTAGGATAGATTCAATTTTATTATTTAAAACAGCAAACCTTTCTTCTTTAGTTAAATCTTTACTAATTGAATTTGTCATTATTAAATCATCGTTGACAATAGCAAGAATACTATTAGTTTCTGTTGCTAATATATTAAATGATAGAATTTTAAATATTATTAGAATAATTAGGTTTTTCATATTTTATGAATAATTAGGTATATTTTGTCTTATTTTTTTTTCAAACGATGTTGGTTCTGAAGTAAAGCTTTTTAATAAAAATTCAAAAAGAGTAATTGAGTCATAGTTATTATTATCAACGCGTTCTTTAAAATTTGCTACACGAATTATTAAACAACAGTTTTCATAACCAATACCTAAAATCTGCTTATTAGTTATTGAATTAGTTATTGATTTATTAGTTAAGCCAAAAAAATGCATTTTATCATTGATTGGATATGAGCCGTAAAATTCAACAGATTCATCATTATCGTTGTTATTATAACCTATAGTTAAAAACTTTCTTGAATTTAGCTTATAACTAATATAATTATTATTGCTAGTAATTTTATTTATTTCTGGATCAAATTGTAATCTATTATTAAATTTTAATTTATCATTAATTCTAAAATTGGCAACTGAGGCTATATTAGAATATTTACGCCTAGTTTCGTAATCGGTACCAATGCCGCTTACATCAACTTTATCACTTACAACTTCTTCATCAGCATAGAATGCTTGCCCAATTTTAAAATTTGCGTTGGCATTTCCTGTTTTTTTATTAATAAAACTAGATTCCAATCCTATCACTAAATCGTTGGCATTAATTATTCTATCAGTGCCAATAAACCCTTTATTGGAAAATAAATCTTGGTAAAAGCTATCTTTGATTTTTGTATCAAAAATAGGAATATCTCCTTGTGCTTTTTTTTGAGAAAATCTATAGAATAATCTTGGCGTTAGGGTTTGTTTAAAATTTTTGTTAATGTTTTTTTCTAAAAATAATTTAGAATCTATACTAAAACTAGCAACATTACGATTTTCATTACTTAGATTATCTATTGAATAATAAGAATTATAAAAATTTATATTAGATTTTATTGAATATGATTTATTTTTTATATATTTTTCAAAATTAAGTATTAAGTTATTACGAGAAGCTGTTTTATTGGTAGTGGTATTTGCATTTTTATGTTTAAATTTGGTGCTGGTAAATGATGTTTTAATTTTAGTATCATTTGCTACTTTAAAGATTTTAGACATAGATATTTTTGGATAAGTTGTATAATCTTCAATACCGTTATTAACTAATTGCTCTTTTTCTGCAAATATTGATAATTCTAGATCATTTTTATCTTTATAACTGACATGTATATCCGAATATAAAGAGTTTGAAGTATTATCATGCTCTATGTCTTTAAGGTAATTTTTATCTGATATTTTATTAAAATTAGCGCTAAAGTTTATTTTATCATTTGCTTTAATATTAGCTTTAGATTTGAATAACCAACGTTTGTCATTTGTAATATAATCTTTTTTTAAATAACTGCCTTGAGTCTCAAAAGCGCCATTTTCTAAGTAATTATTTTTAGCAATTAATTGTCTATATTTGCCTTCAATAACATTGCCACGACTAGATAATCTATTAAGAGTTAATAAAAAATCTCTATCTTTTGCAATATTAAAATAATATGGAATTTTAATTTGATAACTAGAGCTATTATCGCTTAATTCTTTATATTTGGAAAATCCTAAATTTAAAAAACCAGAAGCTCGACCTTTTAATGTCCATTCATAATATGGTAAGTAAAAAAACGGGATGCCTAAAAATTTTAATTTAGCATTTTTAGCATAACCTTTATTATTTTTTTCATCAATTATTATTTGATTAGCATCTATTTGCCAATCATCGTTACCTAAAGGGCATAAATTATAAACAGCTGATGTTAATTTTTGTTTACCGTTTGAGCTAACTAATTTATCTGCTTTAATATTTATTTCATTATCAGGATAAATTAATTGTGCTTTTTCGGCTTCGATATTAATTGTATTGGTTTTTTCTTGGATAGTAACTTGATCACCAGTAATTATTACTTGCTCATCTTGTAATTTAATATTGTCTTTGGCGATAGTAAAATTATTAGATTTTTCAATAAAATCTGCAGATAAAAAATATTTATCAGAATTAATGACAGCATTATTTTTTAGAACATAATTATCTTTTTTAATTATTTTAATTTCATCAGCCTCAATATTAAACCTTTTTGTATCATTATTTGACTGTTTTTTTAGAAGAGGTGATTGAGGATAATGGCAAATTTGATTAGCATGAATTAAGCCTGAGAATAAGATTACACTAAAAAATAATAATTGTTTTTTCATGACAAAAAGTTGTAAATCAAATAAATTTTAAAATGTATGTTTGGCATTGTAATATTGAGTTTAATTTATTATTTTAGCTTCATTTAAAAAATATTGTATATGATATAATTCTTAACTTTTTATATGAAATTCATAAAAGACATTAAAGTCATATTTGATAGAGACCCATCGGCAAGAAATATTTTTGAAATTATAACTTGCTATTCTGGAGTACAAGCAGTACTTTTTTATCGTTTAACCCATTGGATGTGGTCAATAAAATTAAAATGGCTCGCTAGATTTATTTCTTCTATTGCTCGTTGGTTAACTGGAATTGAAATCCATCCAGCAGCAATTATAGGAGAGAGATTTTTTATTGATCATGGTATGGGCGTAGTTATTGGCGAAACTACAGAAATTGGTGATGATTGTACTATTTATCAAGGCGTTACTTTAGGAGGAACAAGCTGGAATAAAGGCAAGCGTCATCCAACATTAGCTAATAATGTTATAGTAGGTGCTGGCGCTAAAATCTTAGGTCCAATCACCATAAACAAAGGCGCTAAAATAGGCTCAAATGCTATTGTAATTAAAGATGTTGCCGAAGGCGATATTATTGTTGGTATGCCGGGCACAATTCTAAAGAAAAAAGATAATGATGACTCAAAATTTAGTACTTATGGATTATTAAATCCTGACGATGATCCTAATACCTAAATATTAATATATACTTATTTTTTTTATGAAAAATAATATCACTATTTGTTTTTGCTAAAAAGATACGAATGAATGTAAGATAATAAAATATTAGTCAATAATATTTTCATTATATGGCTATTTTTATAATTATCTATTTCAATTTAAACTATTAAATAAGGTATAATAACAGCCATAAAAACTAGTATTAGTTAAAGGTAATATTAAAAAATGTATTTTGAATGATTTTTATGTATAGTAAATTTATTCATAATTATTTAATAATTAAACATTACAAATTGTTATATAATTGTAATAGGAGGAATTAGAGAATGCATAAACCTATATATATGGATTATTCGGCAACTACACCAGTTGATGAGCGTGTAGCTAAAGAAATGATGAAGTATTTAACTATAGAAGGGAATTTTGGTAATTCTGCTTCTAACTCTCATTATTATGGTTGGCAAGCCGATGACGCAGTAAAAAAAGCTAGAAAACAAGTAGCAGATTTAATAGCAGCTGATCCTAGAGAGATTATTTGGACTTCTGGTGCTACAGAATCAAATAATTTAGCTATTAAAGGAGTTGCTCATTTTTATAAAAAGAAAGGCAAACATATAATAACTTTAAAAACAGAACATAAAGCGGTACTTGATCCTTGTCGACAATTAGAAAGAGAAGGGTATGACGTAACTTATCTTGATGTAAAACCAAATGGATTATTAGATTTAGATTTATTAAAAAATAGTATTCGTAAAGACACTATTTTGGTTTCAATAATGCATGTTAATAATGAAATTGGAGTGATTCAAGATATTGAAGAAATTGGAAATATTTGTCGTGAAAATAAAGTTTTGTATCATGTTGATGCTGCTCAATCTGCAGGTAAGATTGAAATTGATACTTCAAAATTAAAAGTAGATTTAATGAGTTTTTCAGCACATAAAATTTATGGGCCTAAAGGTATAGGTGCTTTATATGTACGCCGTAAGCCTCGTGTTCGTATTGAATCACAAATCCATGGGGGAGGACATGAGCGTGGAATGCGTTCTGGTACATTAGCTATTCATCAAATAGTAGGGATGGGTAAGGCATTCGCCATTGCCCAATCTGAAATGGACAAAGATAATAAAAAGATAAAATATTTACGTGATCGTCTAATTTCTGGGTTGATTAATATAAAAGAGTCCATAGTTAATGGAGATTTAGAACAAAGAATTTCTGGTAATTTGAATATTAGTTTTAATTATGTAGAAGGGGAGTCATTGATGATGGCTATTAATAATATTGCTGTATCTTCTGGATCTGCTTGTACTTCTGCTAGTTTAGAGCCTTCTTATGTATTAAGAGCATTAGGGCTAAGTGATGAATTAGCTCATAGCTCAATTCGTTTTAGTATAGGACGTTATAATACTGAAGAAGATATAGATCAAACTATTAAATTGGTTAATGAAAAAGTTAAAAAATTAAGAGATTTATCACCACTTTGGGATATGCATCAAGAAGGGGTTGATGTTTCAAAAGTTGAATGGAATGTACATTAAAAAGATAAATAAATATATATAAAAAGGAGAAAAGTTATGGCGTACAGTAAAAAAGTAATAGATCATTATGAAAATCCGCGTAATGTTGGCACATTAGATACAAATGATAAAAATGTCGGCACTGGAATGGTAGGGGCTCCTTCTTGTGGAGATGTTATGCGTCTACAAATTAAAGTAAATGATAATGGAGTAATTGAAGATGCTAAATTTAAGACTTATGGCTGTGGTTCTGCTATAGCATCTAGTTCTCTTTTAACTGAATGGGTTAAAGGCAAAACTCTTGAAGAAGCTACTAAAATTAAAAATACAGAAATAGTAGAAGAATTATCTTTACCACCAGTTAAGATTCATTGCTCTGTATTAGCAGAAGATTCAATTAGAGCAGCTATTAAAGATATTAAATCTAAACAGGCTAATTAAATTGTCTATTACATTAACAGAAAAAGCTGCTGAAAAAGTTAACAGCTCTTTGACTAGTAGAGGTTCAGGGATTGGCGTTAGGCTCGCTGTTAAGACTACAGGATGTTCTGGGCTTGGTTATAGCATGGAATTTGTTGATAATATCAATGAAGATGATGTTGTTTTTGATGCTAAAGGAGTTAAAATAATAATTGATAATAAAAGCCTTATTTATTTAGATGGCACTAAAGTAAATTATGTAAAAGAAGGATTAAATGAAGGTTTTTCATTTATTAATCCAAATAGTAAAGCCGAATGTGGCTGTGGAGAGTCTTTTACTGTTTAATAATTGGAAAATGATAAAATGCAAAATTATTTCCAATTATTTTCTTTAGAAGAGAATTTTATTATTGATTTAAAGGCATTAGAGGATTCTTATCAAACCCAAGTAGCTAAATTTCATCCTGATAAATTTGTTAAAAAAGATGATAAACAAAAGCAGCTTTCTTTACAAAATACTTCTTTGCTTAATACTGCATTTAATATTTTGAAATCTCCATTATCTCGTGCAGTTTATTTATTAGAACTTCAAGGAATTAATGCTTTTGAGGAAAAAGATACTAGCTTAGATCTTGATTTTTTAGCTAATCAAATAGAATTAAGAGAAGAATTAGAAGATATTGAATCAAATAATAGCGATTTAACTTCATTAGATAAATTTATTGATAATATTGATAATAAAATTAAAGAAAATATCACAAAAATAGAGAAATTTTTTTTAATTAAAGATTTTTTACAAGCTAAAAATTCAGTTAGGGAATTAAAGTTTTATTTCCAGCTTAGCGAACAAGCGAATGATCTAATGAATGAAAGACTATAACCTATTTATTTTATAATGGCATTATTACAAATTGTAGAACAAAATCAAGATCAAGTTAAATATAAGAATAAATTAGCAATTGGTATTGATTTAGGTACTACTAATTCAATGGTTGCTAGTGTTGTAAATAATACTAATATTATTTTAACTGATAAAGATAATAATGCTACTTTACCTTCAGTTATTCATTGCGGTAAAGACAAGATTACCGTAGGCAAGGACTCATATTCTTATATGTCACTTGATCCTACTAATACTATTACTTCGGTTAAACGCTTTGTTGGTAGGAGCTATCAAGAAATATCACAAGCAAAAAATTTGCCTTATAAAATTAAAGCACAAGACAATAATAATATTTTATTTAAAACCCAAGCTGGAGATTTTAGTATTGTAGAATTATTATCTATTATTCTATCTTCATTGAAAAAACGTGCTGAAAAATACTTTGGTGATGAAGTAAATTTAGCAGTTATTACAGTTCCAGCTTATTTTAATGATTCCCAACGGCAAGCTACTAAAGATGCAGCAATTTTAGCTGGACTTAAAGTTATGCGTTTGTTAAATGAACCAACTGCAGCTGCTGTAGCTTATGGATTAGAGACAGATAAAGAGGGCATTCATGTTGTTTATGATTTAGGTGGAGGTACTTTTGATATATCGGTACTTAATTTTACTAAAGGAGTTTTTAAAGTATTAGCTACTGGAGGAGATAGCACTTTAGGCGGAGATGATTTTGATCAATTAATTATTGATGACTGCATTAATAGTTTTAAATTAAAAAATTTAACAGCAGAAGATATCCAAACAATTAAACAATTATCTCGTAAAGCAAAAGAGGATTTATCTAATAATAAATTGGCAAAATTTACTTTTAAAAAAAATGAATACATAATAAGTTTAGAAAAATTTGAACTTCTAATTAAAGATTTAATTAATAGAAGTCTACTACTAACAAAAAAAGCAATAAGAGATTCTAAAATCAATATCTCAGATGTAAAAGATGTAATTATGGTAGGGGGCTCAACTAGAATTCCATTAATTAGAAAAATGATTGGCGAATTATTTAATAAACCAGTATTATCTAATATAAATCCAGATGAAGTCGTAGCCAAAGGAGCGGCCACCCAAGCCAATATTTTAGCTGGTAATAAATCAGAAAAAGATATATTATTATTAGATGTTTTGCCTCTTTCGCTTGGATTAGAAACTATGGGCGGATTAGTTGAAAAAGTTATACATCGTAATACGACCATACCTATAGTTAAGGCAAAAGAATTTACCACTTTTAAAGATGGACAGACTAAAATGAGTATTCATATTTTACAAGGAGAGCGCGAATTAGTTAAAGATTGTAGATCACTAGCTAAGTTTGAATTTAGTGGGATTCCTGCTATGGTAGCTGGTAGTGTTAGGGTTCGAGTAGAATTTCAAGTTGATGCTGATGGATTATTATCAGTTAGTGCTTCTGAAGAAACCCTTGGCATTAAGGCTAACACAACAATTAAACCTTCTTATGGCTTAACAGATGAAGATATGAAAAAAATGTTAAAAGAATCTGTTTTATTTGCTAAAGAAGATGTATTAATAAGACAATTATTAGAAGCACAAACAGATGCTAAAAGTGTATTAATAGCAATTGATTCTGCTTTAGAAAAAGATAAAGATATTATTGATAAAGAAACATTTAATAATATTCTTGAAGCTAGAAATAAACTTGGTAAACTTGTTGAAAGCCAAGATATAAAAAAAATTAAAAAAGCTATTTCTAATTTGGAAAAAACAAGCGCTAGTTTTATTGAAATGCGTATGAATAATTCAATTAGAAAATTAATGAAAGGTAGTTATATTAACGAATTTGAATAAAATGCCACAAATTATCATATTACCACACGAAGAATTTTGCCCAGAAGGCACCGTTATAGATGCAGAAGAGGGCGTAAGTATTTGCAGTAATTTACTTAAAAACAATATTGAAATCGAGCATGCCTGCGAAATGTCAAACGCTTGTACTACTTGCCATATACATATTCGTGAAGGATTTGATGATATTGAAGAATCTAATGAAAAAGAAGATGATTTATTAGATAAAGCTTGGGGTTTAGATTCAGATTCTCGTCTTTCTTGTCAAGCAATTGTAACTAAAACTGACTTGGTTATTGAGA
>CAKMYR010000016.1:1906-16908 GCA_929200175.1 uncultured Gammaproteobacteria bacterium | reverse complement strand
CTAAAATAATTTGCATTACCCATTCTATTGGATAAATAAACAAATAATATAATAAATTTAGCATTTATATGTATTTTTATAATAATTGTTTGATTTGTCCAGCTGCTACTTCGCCTGCATTACCGTAGTTAAATATTGCTTGTTGTCTTAATTCTTTAATAGTTTGAATTATTAATTTATTATCATTTGCTAAAACTTGATTTAGTTTTTCAATGAATTTTGTCGTATCTTTAATATCAATTAAAGTTGCAATTTTTGGCAATATATTTAATTCCCATATTTGGTGATTAGTTTTTTTATAAGAATTAATTTTGGCTAACTCGGTTGACTGATTTTTTTCTAAAGAATTACTAAAAGCTATTATTGGTTTTTCATACACAAAAGCAAAATCAAAAATAATACCAGATATATCACTTACCAAAATATCTGCTTGTTGCATTGATTTATCACCATTAGGATTATCATCAATAATAATGGATTTATTATGTTTGCATTTTTCTATAATTTGCTCTGTTAACTTAGTATCATTTATATAAGATTGAGGATGAAAACGCAAAATCACTTTAAAGTTAGCGTCTGTTAGATCTTGGATTACTTTAAAACCTAATTTGTTTAATAAACTATGTACTCCCCAAGTAGGAGCTAATAAAACAGTTTTTTGTTTATTATTAGTTTTAGTTGATGACTTATCTTTTAATAATTCATCAAAATAAACTAACCCAGTTTTTAGTAATAGTTTATTTTTGGTTTTTCTTATTATTTCTATTAAACGAATATTATCAATCTGATGTTGTCCAGAACACATAATACAATCAAAAAAATCAAAAGCAAATGGCTTATATTTAAAAATATCAGTTGGGGCATGAACTAAATGAATAAAATAACCAACATTTTTAGAGCGTTTTAATTGCAAAACATCAAGTTGTGGAGTTGTCATAATTAAAATCTTAGCTTTTAAATAATTAAGCGACATTAAAGAAAAACGTCCATCACCAATAAATAAGCTATCAAAATTTTGATTTTTAAAGCGAAGGCCTTCATCATTTTTATCGCTAGTGTAATAACTACATTCAATCCCCATAGCGACTAGATTTTCAATTACTGATTTAAAACTATGCCAATATTTACCACCTTCTGAATAAAAGACTATGTTCTTTTTATCTTTAATATTAATTTTGTCTTTGCTAAAAAAATAATTAATTTTATGTTTTACTGTTAGATATATGTTTTTAATTGAGTAAATTAAGCTAGCAAAAATACCAATAATAAAATAAAAAAGCATACTGCCAGAGCCCGGATCAAGATAAGCAAAAGATATTGTTGGTAAAGTTAATAATAAAATGAATAAATTTTTTTTCATTAATTTAATTTTTTATAGAGTAAACAATCTAAGTAATAACATTTTTTAAAAAATAGAATAAATTTTATCTTATATAAGATATGATTTAAATGTTTTTCTAACTGATATCATCTAGTACAATTGATATTTTTAAAATAAGTTGTTTTTTATTTGTTAGATGTCTTTTTGATAATTTATTTTTTGATTTCTTATATAATAAAAATTTACTTTTGTAATGATTTCTTAAGCTAGGCAAAAATTCAGTTAATAAATGTTAGATACTAATGATTTTATAATCAAAATCTGTAAAACCAGATACACTCATTTATGTGTTGTTCCTTGTAGTTTTGCTAAAAATGTTATTAATTCAGCTATTAATAACATTGAATTAATTGAATATATTCCATGTGCAAGCGAGGCAGTTGCTTGCTCTATTGCAGCAGGAATAAAGATGTCTGGTAAAAAACCCTTAGTAATTATACAATCTTCTGGTTTAACTAATATGGGCAGTTGTATTACCAGTTTATTAAATCCTTATGAGGTAAGATTTCCTATTTTAGTTAGCTGGAGGTCATACAATAAAGGAGATAGCGAAATCCAACATAAACATTTAGCTACAATGTTGCCAGATTTGATAAATGCATATGGCTATAAGTATGAAATTTTAAATAAAAATGATATATCAATTGCAGTAGATCAGCTTGATAAATGTAATAGTGATAATTTAATTTGTATTCTTGAAAAACAAACCTTTTCTAAAGTTGAGCTTTTACAAGAACATAAATTAGATTTATCTTTATATATTTCTAGAATCACATTTTTAAAAAAATTAAATATTAAATTTAATAATCAAGATATTTTATTTATAGGAACAACTGGTAATCTAGCAAGAGAAATGTATAACTTTATGCCTGATACAAATAATTTTTATATGGCAGGCAATATGGGAGGAGCATTAAGTTTAGGATTAGGTGCTGCTAAAGCTGGGAAAAAAGTTATAGTTTGTGGTGGCGATGCTGAGTTTGTAATGCATATGGGAGGACTAACTAATGTTGGTCGTTATGCCAAGCAAATAAATTTAACTTATATTGTTTTTGATAATGAATCAAATAAAAGCACTGGCGGGCAAAATAGTTATCAAAATCATCTAAATTATATTGGCATAGCAAAAAATTCTAATATTGAAAATGTGTTTTATGTTGATGATTTAAAATCTTTTAATTTAGTTTTAGATAAAATAAATACAAAAACTAATTTTATCCATGTTAAATGCTCGTATGATGAACAATGTGAACGCCCGCCATTAAAAATATTAAAAACAAATGAATTTAAATAATTTTTCTTACTTAATGCCAGTAAAAATAATTTACGGTAAAAATGAATTTAAAAATATTAATAAGTACATTAAAAACAGAAAAACATTATTAATTACTTCTTCAGGCTTTATTAAAAGAGGGTTATTAGAAGAAATAAATTCATTAACCAAAAATTTAGTAGGAATTGTATCAAATATTAAAACTAATCCAGAATTTAAAGATTTAAAAATTATTTATGACGAAGTAAAAAAAATAGATTTTGAGCTTATTGTAGCGATAGGAGGAGGGAGTGTATTAGACTCTGCAAAATTTATTTCTGTTTATAATGATAGTAAAGATTATCAATTTGTTGCTGATATTACTAAAGCTAAAATAGCAAAAAAATCTTATAAATTAATTCCTAAAATCTTAATTCCTACTACAGCAGGAACAGGTAGTGAAATTACTAGTACTGCAACTATATGGGATATGCAAGAACAAAAAAAATATTCACTTGATTTGCCAGATTTATATTGCGAATTAGCTATTTATGATCCAGTTTTAACTTTATCACTTCCCAAAAATATAACAATCCAAACTGGGCTTGATACGCTTTCTCATGCGCTAGAATCAATTTGGAATAAAAATTGTAGTCCTATTACTATAGAATTTGCTATTAGATCGGCAAGGTTAATTATGGCCAATTTAGCTAAATTAGCAAATGATCTAAAAAACATAGAATATAGAAGTAATATTATGATGGCTTGTATGTACGCCGGATTTGCTTTTTCAAATACTAAGACAGCTATTGCCCATTCTATGAGTTATCATATTACAATTAATAAAGCATTAAGTCATGGTATTGCTTGTAGTTTTACTTTGCCTATGTTAATTGATAGCATTATTGGTAAGTATGATTTTATAGATAATGCCTTAAAAGAAATATTTGGCGATTTAAGCTCTAATAAACTAAGAGCTTTATTTAAAGAATTAGGAGTCTCAACTCAATTTATTGACTATGGGGTAAGTGAGCAAGAATTAAGTGAAATTTTAGCTTTATTAAGCAATAACGAAAGAATGCAAAATAGTCTTATAAAGACTTCATATTTTAATTAACTTAAACTTAAATAAAAAATTTTAACTAAAAATATATCATATTATGAAAATAATTCCAGTCATTTTATCAGGCGGTTCAGGAACTCGTCTTTGGCCATTATCTAGTGAACAAAAACCAAAACAATATTTATCTCTAGTTAATGATAATACTATGTTACAAGAGACTATCTTGCGTTTAAAAGGATTAGATAATTTTTTAAGTCCAATTATTGTATGTAATGTTAACCATAGATTTTTAGTAGCAGAGCAGTGCAGAGAAATAAATGTTAAAAACCCAACTATATTACTAGAGCCTGTTGCTAGAAATACAGCTCCTGCTATTTTAGCAGCGGCATTTATAGCTCTTGAAAAATTATCTGATGCAGTATTATTAATTTTGGCAGCAGATCATATTATTGAAGGTGATTCTTTAGTATTTCATCAAGCCATTAAAACCGCAAATAAACAAGCTCTGCTTGATAAGTTAGTAACATTTGGAGTAGAACCAACTGATGCTAATACTGGCTATGGATATATTAAACCAGCTAAAGAGTTTAAAAATGGTGCTTATAAAATTGAGTCTTTTGTTGAAAAGCCAAATTTGAAAAATGCTAAATTATATTTTGAACAAAATAGTCATTTATGGAATAGCGGAATGTTTATGTTTAAAGCAACAAATGTAGTTAATGAAATGCAAAATTATGCTAAAGATACTGTTAAATTTATTAAAGATTCTGTTAAAAATGCTAGCTTAGATTTAGATTTTATCCGCCTAGAAGAAAAATCATTTGCATTATCAAAAAGTAATTCTATTGATTATGAATTAATGGAAAAAAGCCAAAATTCTGTAGTAGTTCCCCTTAAAGTTAAATGGAATGATGTTGGTTCATGGAAATCTTTATATGACATTGGGAAAAAAGATAATAATAAAAATGTTATTAAAGGTAATGTAATTATTGAAAATACTAATAACACTTATATAAATGCAAACAATCATGTAATAGCGGCTGTTGGAGTTAAAGATTTAATAGTTGTAGCCACTTCTAATGCAACATTAATATTGACTAAAGATAATGCTCAAAAAGTAAAAGATATAGTTAAAAAATTAAAAGATTCAAAAATGGACGAGCGTCGTTACAACAGTAAATTTTATCGTCCCTGGGGCTGGTATGACTGTATTAGTGAAGGAGAAAATTTTCAAGTAAAAATATTACATGTTAATCCAAAAGCTAAATTATCTTTACAGATGCATAAAAAACGCACAGAATATTGGGTAGTAGTAAAAGGAGTGGCTACTATAATTAATGGCGAGGATTTAATTACTTTAAAAAAAGGGCAAACTAGCAAGATACCAATTGGGGTTAAGCACTCTATCCAAAATAATACTAATAAACCACTAGAAATTGTTGAGGTACAAAGTGGTACTTATTTAGGTGAAGATGATATTATAAGATTTGAAGATATTTATGGCAGAGACAAGATAAAGTAGTTAAATCAAACATCTTAATTAAAAAAATTAATTGGTATAATTCTAATCAAATTAAATCTTAAGACATTACTATGGCAAAAAAAATAGCGTTAATAACTGGAATTACTGGTCAAGATGGGGCTTATTTAGCAGATTTTTTACTAAATAAGGGTTATGAGGTTCATGGCATTAAAAGGCGATCTTCTTCTTTTAATACTGCACGGATTGATCATATATATCAAGATACAAACGAAAAACAAGCAAATTTTGTACTTCATTATGGTGATTTATCTGATTCTATGAGTTTATTGCGTGTTATCCAAGAAATTCAACCTGATGAAATTTATAATCTTGGAGCACAATCTCATGTTGCTGTCTCTTTTGAAACTCCAGAATATACAGCTGATGCAGTTGGGATAGGAGCTCTTAGAATTTTAGAAGCTATTCGTATTTTAAACTTAGAAAAAAAGACGCGTTATTATCAAGCCTCTACTTCTGAATTGTATGGTAAAGTAGCCCAAATTCCACAAAGCGAAAATACTCCTTTTTATCCACGATCTCCATATGCTACAGCAAAGCTTTATGCATATTGGATTAGTGTTAATTATCGTGAAGCTTATGGTATTTATGCCTGTAATGGTATTTTATTTAATCATGAATCTCCTACAAGAGGCGAAACTTTTGTTACTAGAAAAATAACCATGGGATTAGCTCGTATTTCGTTAGGATTACAAGATGTAATTTATCTTGGAAATATTGATGCTAAGCGCGATTGGGGACATGCCAAAGATTATGTAGAAATGCAATGGCTAATGTTACAACAAGATGAACCTGATGATTTTTGTATCGCAACAGGAGTCCAATATTCTGTGCGTGATTTTATCAATCTTGCCTGGAGTTATTTAGGAAACACTATGGTTTGGAAGGGTAAGGGATTAAATGAAAAAGGTTATGATAAGAAAACTGGTAAATTAATAGTTAAAATTAGTAAACGTTATTTTCGTCCAAATGAAGTAGAGACTTTATTAGGAGATATAACTAAAGCTAAAGATAAATTAGGATGGATTCCGAAAACAACACTTAAAGAAATTGTTGATGATATGATGGAAAATGATATCAATCTTGCCGAACAGGATATTTTACTAAAGAAAAATAAAAATAATAAATAGATAGTAGCGGGATATAAATGGACTAGTTGGTTCTGCTAATAGCAATAATTTAAGTATAATCTAAGATACTTTATTAAACAAATATTTTGTAATTGAAAAACATATCACAAGCCTTTAAGGATTCTATAAGTTTAAATAATAAAATCATAGCTACAGATTTACCCAATATAATTGAAAAAATAGGTATTGAAATTAGCAATTCTATTAAAGAAGGAAATAAAATAATGCTGTGTGGTAATGGCGGCTCTGCTGCTGATGCTCAGCACTTGGTTGCAGAGATGTTAATTCGTCTTAAGCCAAATTGTAATAGGCAAGGCATTCCAGCTATTTCTCTTGCTCAAGATACTTCAACTATTACTGCTTGTGGTAATGATTTTGGCTACCAAAAAATTTATGAAAGAGTAATCAAATCTCTTGGTAAAAAAGGAGATTGTCTACTTGGAATTACCACATCAGGAAATTCAGAAAATGTAATATTAGCAATGAAAGCTGCAAAAGATATGGGAATTAAAGTATTTGGTTTTTTAGGCTCAAAAGGAGGTAAGGCTATTAACTTTTGTGATAAAGCTTTTATTGTTCCTAGTAATGAAACTGCAAGAATACAAGAATGTCATATTTTAGCAGGACATGCATTAGTAGAGTATATTGAGCAATTATTATTAAAAGCAAATTACTTGCATATTAGCGATGAAGTCTAAATTAACATTAAAATTAGATGATATTGATGCATTTATTTTTGATTTTGATGGTGTGTTAACTGATAATATGGTTTTTTTATCCGAAGACTATAAAGAATTTGTTTGTTGTAGTAGGGCAGATGGTTTAGCTTTTGATATTTTAAGAAAAATTAAAAAACCAGCTTTTATTTTATCTACAGAAAAAAATAAAGTAGTTAGTGCTCGTGCTAAAAAGTTAAAAGTAACAGCAATCCAAAATTGCAAAAATAAGTTAAAAGATCTTAAAAAAATTATAAACAATAATGGATATAATAAAGACAGAATATTATTTGTTGGTAATGATGTAAATGATTATCAAGCTATGAATTTTTGTGGTTATAAAGTTTGCCCTTTCGATAGCCATCAAGAAATAAAAAACATTTGCGATATAGTGTTAAAAACTAAAGGTGGAAAAGGGATAGTAAGAGAATTATTAGAAGATGTTTTCAAACTAGATTTTATTAAAATTTTATCAAATTAAATATGTCAATTTTTATAATAGCAGAAATAGGAATTAATCATAATGGCGATATGTCAATTTGTAAAGAGTTGATTGATGTGGCTGTTGAGGCTGGTTGTAACGCCGTTAAATTTCAAAAAAGAGATATCAATAAAGTATATACCCAAGATTTTTTAGATTCTTTAAGAGAAAGTCCGTGGGGTAAAACTCAGCGTGAACAAAAAACAGGGCTTGAGTTTAATATAGATGAATATAAACAAATTGATAAATATTGTAAAGAGAAAAATATAGAATGGTTCGCTAGTGCCTGGGATATAAATTCGCAATATTTTTTAAGACAATTTAATCTTAAATACAATAAAGTTGCATCAGCTATGATTGTTGATGAAGAATTATTAACAGCAATAGCTAGTGAGAAAAAACATACATTTATTTCAACAGGAATGACAACTTATAAACAAATTCAAACAGCTTTTGATATATTTAAAAAGGCAAATTGTCCTTTTGAATTAATGCATACAGTTTCTACTTATCCTATGAAAGACGAAGATGCTAATCTTAATATGATTAATACTTTAAGAAATAAATTTAATTGTAATGTTGGTTATAGTGGTCATGAAGTAGGATTAGCAGTTTCTTATGCTGCTGCTGCTTTAGGAATTACTTCATTAGAAAGACATATTACTTTAAACAGAGCCATGTATGGTTCTGATCAGTCAGCATCTATTGAGCCTGCTGGATTAAGGCAATTAGTAGGGGCTGTTAAAAAGATAGAAAAAGCAATGGGTGATGGTGTAAAACGCAATATTGAAGCTGAAAAACCAATAGCAAAAAAACTTAGAGAGCATTTGTACTGGAAATAAAATGAGTAACAAACTAGGAGTAATGCAAGGTAGATTGCTGCCAAAATACCAAGGTCGTTATCAAGCACATCCTGTTGGTTATTGGCAAGATGAATTTATGATTGCTCAAAATTGCGGTTTAGATTTAATTGAATTTATTTTAGATTTTAAGGATGTAGAAATTAATCCTTTATTAAACGAAGATGGAATAAGTGAAATAAAAAAATTAGTGAACAAAACAAAAGTAAAAGTAGAAACAATTTGTGCTGATTATTTTATGGAAGCGCCCTTGCATTCAGAAGATATAAATGTAGTAAATAAAAGCAATGAAGTTTTAGCAAGATTATTAAACAACGCGGTAAGTTTAGGTGTTAAAAATATAGTAATTCCTTGTGTTGATCAATCAACATTAAGTGATGAAAAAGCAGTTAATAGGTTTATTGAACAAATAACTAAATTTATTACTAAGATAGAAGATAAAAATATTAATTTATCATTAGAAACAGACCTAGAGCCAAAAAGATTTAAAGAGTTATTAGATAAATTAAATTCTAAAAATATCACAGTTAATTATGATATTGGCAATAGCGCAGCTTTAGGGTTTGATTCAGATGAAGAATTAAATACTTATGGCGATAAAATTACAGATATTCATATTAAAGATAGAATATTAGGTGGTGGTCCTGTAAATTTAGGTGAGGGTAATGCCAATTTTAAAAAGTTTTTTATGAAGTTAAAAGAATTTAATTATCAAGGACCTTTTATTATGCAAGCTTATAGAGATGATGAAGGTATTTTGATATTTAAAAAACAATTATCTTGGATTAAAAATTATTTAGATGTTTGATACTATTGCAATAATTCCAGCTCGTAGTGGCTCAAAATCAATAATTGATAAAAACATAAAAACTCTGTCAGGACATCCTTTAATTGCTTATAGTATTGCAGTTGCAAAATTATCCAACAAAATAGATAGAGTAATTGTTTCTACAAATTCTAAAACATATGTCCAAATAGCAAAAAAATATGGTGCAGAAGCTCCTTTTATAAGGCCTGATAAATATTCAACAGATACTTCAACAGATAGAGATTTTTTAATTCATGCGATGAATTGGCTTAAAGATAATGAAGGTTGTATGCCAGAATATTGGATTCATTTAAGACCTACTACTCCATTAAGAAATATTGAGATAATTAACAAAGCGATAGATAAAATAATAAGTAACACAAATGCTACTTCTCTTCGTTCTGGACACAAATCTCCCGAATCTCCTTTAAAGTGGTTTACTAAAGATAATTATGGTTTTTTTAAAGGATTAATAGATAATGAAGACTATAATCTACCAAAAGAATCCTTTAATCAAATTTATATTCCCGATGGCTTTGTGGATATTGTTAAGGCTTCTTTTGTGATTAATAACAACACTATACACGGAAAAAAAATGATAGGTTTTGAGTCTCCAGTTTGCACAGAAATTGATTCTATTGAAGAATTTGAATATATTGAATATCAAATCAAAAGAAAAGGATCAGAATTATTAGATTATTTAAATAGGGCTTAGGATAATTATGGCTGGAGGAAGTTTTTCACATACGCCTATTGATGTTATAGAAGTAGCAACAAAATACCGCAAAATCAATACAAAAATACCAGTTCCTGAAAGTATCCCAATCCTAAAAAAAATGTATTCCTTAGAGGCTCAAGCTATGCATGGACAACTGCCAATGATTTGGGATAAGGCTTGTGGGTTTCAAGTTTATGATAAATGGGGTAATGTTTGGCTTGATTTTACAAGTACTATTTTTGTCGCTAATGCAGGACATGGTAATAAAAAAATTGTTAAAGAGTTAAAAAATATTTTGGATAAACCATTATTACATACATATACTTATCCATCACAAGAAAGAATAAATTATTTAGAATATTTAATTAAAAACACTCCAAAACAATTTGAAAAAGCTTTTTTGTTATCAGCTGGTACTGAAGCAACAGAAGCAGCATTGAAATTGATGCGTTTAAATGGACAAAAAAATAAAAAGATAAAAAATGGTATTATCTGTTTTGAAGGTGCTTTTCATGGCAGAACTAAAGGCGCCCAAATGATGACTGGCGATCAAAAAGCAAAAGCTTGGATTGGTTATCATGACCCAAATATTTATCATTTACCTTTTCCATATCCTTGGAATGTTAATAATCCAAAAGATTTTTTTAATACTGAAATCAAAAAATTATTAGAAAAAAACAATTTAAACGCCAAAGAAGATTTATGCGGTTTTATGTTAGAATCTTTTCAAGGCTGGGGAGCGATTTTTTATCCACAAGAATTTATAGAGGCACTATTTAGCTTTGCCAGAGAATATAATATTTTGGTTACTTTTGATGAAATGCAAGCTGGTTTTGGTAGGACTGGTAAATTATTTGGCTATGAACACTATAAAGTAGAACCTGATATTTTATGTTGTGGCAAAGGCTCTAGTTCTAGTTTGCCATTGTCTATAGTTCTTGCTTCTAAACAAATTATGGATTTGCCAGATATTGGCTCTATGAGTTCTACACATTCTGCAAACCCTCTATCTTGTGTAGCAGGGCATCAAAATTTAAAAGCGATATTAGATGATGGATTAATTACTAGCTCCGAACAATTGGGAGCTATATTTCATCAAAAATTAAATCAAATTAAAGATAAATATCCAAAACATTTAAAATATGTTTTAGGCAAAGGTTTACTAGCAGCGCTGATATTTATAGATGAAACTGGCAAGCCTTTAAGCAGTTTGTGTGACATAATCAGCGAAAAAGCATTTCAAAAAGGATTATTAGTTGTTCACACAGGAAGAGAGTCTATTAAACTGGCTCCACCCTTAAGCATTACAAAAGATGCATTATTAGAAGGGATTGATGTTTTAGAAGAGTGCATAAAAGAATCAATATGATAAAAGATATTAGACATACTGGAATTGTAGTTAGAGATTTAGCAAAAATGACTGACTTTTATAAGTCTTTAGGTTTTGTTGAGATTAATAGAGATATTGAGCAAGGTAATTTTATAGATACAGTAACAGGCATCAAGCATGTAAAGTTAGAATGGATTAAATTAAGGTTGCCAGATTATTCTATTTTAGAGTTATTAAAATATCATTCACACCAAGAAAAAGCAGATTTAAAGAAACAAAAATCAAACAAACTAGGGTGTTCACATATAGCGTTTAGCGTTGACAATATTGAAGATGTTTGTGGAGAAATAATTAAACTGGGTGGCTCATTAGTTAATCTCCCAATATTAACAAATGATAAAAAAGTAAAAGTAGCTTATTGTCATGATAGTGAGGGGAATTTAATGGAAATTGTGGAGGTATTTTAGAGTGTCTAACAATTATCTGTCAGTTGTTTATGATGAAAAATCACATCCTTATAGTGAGTATCCTAAAAAATTATGCTCTTACTTGTTTCAATCTTTTAGTTTAAAAGAAGGTATGAAAATGTTAGAGCCCGGTTGTGGCAGAGGTGAATTTTTAAAAAATTTCAAAGAGTTAGGCTTAGATGTTGTTGGGGTAGATATTTCTCCAGAAGCAACTAATTTTCAAAATGGTTTAGATATTAAATTATGTGATGTTGAAAATGAAAAGTTGCCATTTGCTAATAATACCTTTGATGTTATTTATAGTAAGTCTTTTATTGAGCATCTTCATCATCCAGATAGGTATTTAAAAGAAGCTTATAGAGTGTTAAAAACAGATGGTATATTACTTACATTAGTTCCAGATTGGGAAGCGAACTATAAAATATATTTTGATGATTTTACTCATCGCACCCCTTTTACAAAAATAGCATTGACTGATGCTTATCATATGTATGGCTTTAAAAAAGTCAATGTATATAAATTTAGACAATTACCGATTGTATGGAAATATCCGATATTAAATTATTTATGTGCAATAATAACTCCGTTTATTCCAGTAAGAACTAAAAATAAATTTTTTCGTTGGTCAAGAGAATTAATGTTAATTGGAGTAGGTAAAAAATAGGTATGAACTTAAAATTAGAAAATAAAAAAATTTTAATCACTGGCGCTTCAAGAGGTATTGGCTTAGCAATTGCTGATAAATTTTTACAAGAAGGGGCAAAAACTTGTTTGGTTTCTCGTGGCTCTGAAGCGTTATTTGATAATGAAAAAATTTTACAAAATACCTATGGCAAAACTAATGTTATTTCTTTTAAATGCGATTGTACTAATTTGTCAGCTATTAAAAATTTAAAAAAAGATGTTGGCAATAAATGGCAAGATTTAGATATTGTTGTAGTTAATGTCGGTGATGGCAGAAGTGTTAATGATAGTTTGCCTAATGATGATGATTGGCAAAAAACTTGGAGAAATAATTTTGAATCAGCGCTACAAACAGCTAGGGTATTTCTTCCTATGTTAGAACAATCTAAAGGTTGTTTATTGTTTGTTTCCTCAATTGCAGGATTAGAGGCCTTTGGCGCGCCAACTGATTATGCAACAGCAAAAGCAGCCATTATTGCTTTAGCTAAAAATATGGCTAGAAAATTAGCGCCTAATGTAAGGGTTAATGTAGTTGCACCTGGTAATGTTTATTTTAAAGGTGGTTCTTGGGACGAAAAAATAAAACAAGATAAAAAACGAGTTGCTGATTTTATTAAATCAACTGTACCTATGCAAAGATTTGCAACTCCACAAGAAATAGCTGATTCAGTAGTTTTTTTGTGCTCAGATAGAGCCAAATTTATAACAGGGTCAACTCTAGTAGTTGATGGCGGACAAACAGTAGGAGTATAAATGTTAGAAGATTTATTTAGGTTAGACAATAAATTTATAGTTATTACAGGGGCAACAGGTTTATTAGGCAGAAAGCATGCCAAAGCGATTGCTTGTTATGGGGCTGTACCTATTTTGTTAGATTTATCACAAAAAAAAATTGATGATTTTGCTAACGAATTAAATGATAAATATGATGCTAATGCAATTGGATTTGAAGTTGATATTACTAATGAAAAAATGGTTAAAGATAATGCTGATAAATTAATAGCTAAGTTCGGAAGAATTGACGGTTTAGTTAATAATGCTGCTAATAATCCACAATTTAATGATTCAAGTAAAAAACATCATACAAGATTAGAGAATTTTTCGCTTGATATTTGGAATCAGGATTTAGCAGTAGGCTTAACTGGAGCTTTTATATGCTGTAAGCATTATGGTTATCAAATTTCTAAAAATAAAAAAGGTGGGTCAATTGTAAATATATCATCAGATTTAGGATTAATAGCTCCAGATCAAAATTTATATTCTCAAAAATCTTTAGATGCTGATTTGCAGCCTGTAAAGCCCGTTTCATATTCCGTAGTTAAAACTGGAATTATAGGACTTACAAGATATTTGGCAACTTACTGGGCTAATAAAAATGTACGCTGTAATGCTATGTGTCCAGGAGGCGTGGAAAATAATTTATCAGCTAGTTTTATGAAAAAAGTTACAGCAAAAATACCAATGAATAGATTAGCAAAGGCAAATGAATATCAAGGTACACTTATTTGGATGCTAAGTGATGCTTCAAGTTATTTAAATGGCTCTATAATAGCTATAGATGGCGGCAGAACAACTTGGTAAATATAATAAATTTTTAATTTATGACAAAAGATATAAATTTAAATTGCAGAATATGTAATTATAATAAGCTAGTCAAATATCATTATTTAAAAAATATCTCCAAGATTGCCAGTAAACTTAGATATTTTTCTTATTTTATTAATATTTTTATTCCATTTGTAAAACTTATAAATAGTTTTGTTAGTGGGAAAAAAAATGTTTGAAAAATACTCTATAACTTTCGTTACGCAAATATTAGTTTATGTTGCAGGTATTTTATTAATTCCGATTATTGTTAAAACTTCTGGGATAGAAATATACGGAGAGTATATTATCATTACATCCTTATTGGGTATTACTGCTGGAATCTGCTCTTTGGGTACTGGTTTTACCTTAAAAAGATTTTTACCAAGTACTGATAATAAAAAAGATAGAGCAGCTATTTTTTATCCACAATTTTATTTCAATTTACTTAGTGCCATTTTATTGGGTTTTATAGTTGTATTGTTTTTTCCAGTAATCGCAAAATACTTTCTTTCTGAAGATGTTAATTTTCAAAAATATCTTATTATTTTATACTTGGTATTTTATGTATTGTATTCGCAAACTGCTGATATTTTTAGATACACTCATAAGCTAAATTTATTCAATATAGCAACTTTGTTATATCCATATATATTAATAACTACAATTTTATTATGGTATAAGATTGATAGTTTATCATTAAATAGTTTAGTAGTCTCTAATGCTATTGCCTTTGTAATAGTTTTTATTTTATTTGTATATCAATTAACAAAAACAGTGGGATTTAGTTTTTTATGGTATGACAAATATCAATTTATTAAAGATACTAAATATGGATTACCGCTTTTAGTTGTAACTATATTTGAATTAATTATAAGTGTGTCAGATAGATATGTTATAGCTGCCAATATGGATACTAAATCAGTAGCTTTTTATACTATTGCCTTTTCAACTAGCTCTTTAACTATGATATTGCCTAAAATTGTAT
>CAKMYR010000016.1:0-1896 GCA_929200175.1 uncultured Gammaproteobacteria bacterium | reverse complement strand
AGTAATTATCCCGCCTATTATGGCAAAGTTAAAAGACACTGGAAAACAAGATGAAATAGTGCCAATGGTTAATTTTGCAATATTTGCTTTTTTGTTGTTGGTATTGCCTTTTATTGCAGGAGTTGTAATGTTAGGTGAGCCAATACTTTTTTTATACACAAATCAAGAAACTGCGATTATGGCTTATAAATTATTACCAATAATATCTATTGCAATTTTATTTTATGGTGTGGGTTTAATTTTAAGCAATATTCTTTTTGTTGAATTAAAAACAAAAAATATACTTTTGGCAAATAGTATTGCAGGAATTTTAAATTTAGTTGCTAATATTACAATTTTTAGTTTTATAAAAGATATTTATGTTGCTGCCTTTACAACTTTTTTTAGTTATCTTTTATATTTAATTTTAATTTATAAATATATTCCTAAAGAATACAAAATTAAAATTTTTGATAAAAGACTTATTAAGGTTATATTCTGTACTTTAGCTATGGTAATAGCAATATACTTGTTAATTTTGTTAGATTATAATTTTTATAAAGTCATAAATCTTACGATAGCTATAGTTATTAGTTTTATTGTATATGCATTATTTTTATTTATTACTAAAGTCATTAGTTATAAGGACATAAAAAACAGTATGTATTTTAATAAATTAAAATGATTAAAATAAAATGAAAGATTTAAAGCCATTTGTCTTTGTTATTGAAATTAACGATTATCTATTTTTTACAATAAGTATTTATTTATTAGTTAGCTTATTAAAAAAATATCAGTTAGTTTTATTTGTTAATGAATCTTTAAAAGATAATAAAAACTTAAAAAAGTTAACTGATAATTATCAATTTAAGCTTGTATATATTCCAAAACAAAAAAAATATCTCAAATCTCATTTTAAGTTAAATAAATTATTCACTAAGCACTTAAAAAAATTTAAACCCAAGTTCATTTTTCAGTGTGATTTTAATAGTGTAGAAAATATGTATATGTTTTATTTAGCAACAAAATTTTTAAAAAACTGCAATAAAATAGTTTATTTAAGTTCCCAGCAAAGACTTAGTAATCAAAAATTTTTACAATATGATTTAAGAAAACAGCATGCTATATTTTTTGCAAATAAAATTAATTTTTTGTCATTATGGAGATTTTTCTTTATATTTTTAAATTTAAGAGGCTCTATCAATAAATATCTTAACTATTACTTTATGCCATTAATTGTATTAAAAAAATTTCCGTACTCATTTTCCTTAAAATTTAATTTTCATAAAAAAAATAACAAAACATTATTTGATACTTTAATTGTTTATAAAGAAAATGAAAAAAAATTAATAGGAGATTGTATTGATTATCAAGGACAAATTGTTAAAACCATTATGCCGCAAATAAATTCACCAAAAGAATTAAATCAAATTATATACAATGATATTAAGCAGAACAAAAATATTTTTATTGCTCCAAGTTCAATAGGTTTTTATAGTATAGATAAAGAAAAAAAAGATTTAGATAAGTGGATATATATTATTAGTTTATTAGAATTAAAATATGCCGATTACAGCTTTATATTAAAATTGCATCCAAATACAAAATACAATCAAGATTATAAAAATATATTAAGTTATATTACAGCTAAACTACCAAAATTAAAAATATACCCACAAAGTTTTTGTGCAGAACAATTAGCAATAACTAGCGAGATTATTGTAAGTGATGTCTCTACTTTATTATGGTGGGCTTCTAGTTTTGAGGCAAAAATAGTAATTAGTTTTGATTTTTGTAATTTTTTAGGCAGTGACGATATGAAAAATTATTCAAGTATATTGTATTTTAAAGTTGATGAAAAATTTAAATTTGAAGATCTAATTATATCAAAACCCAAAGTAACTGATAACTATAAAC
>CAKMYR010000015.1 GCA_929200175.1 uncultured Gammaproteobacteria bacterium | reverse complement strand
GTTTTAGTAATTAAACTATCATCATTATCAGTATCAGTAAAAGTATTAGTTAAATCTATAATAGTATTTGTAAAATCTTCATTAACCGTAATATTTCCAATTGGATTTTTAATAACTGGAGTATCATCTATTGCCAAAACATTTACTAAAAAACCATCGGTAATAATTTTGCCATTTGAAGTTGCTCCAATAATTATAATAGCACTGCCATTTTGATTTGGCTGATAATCAAGCGTTAAGGTATTGCTATCAATTGTGGCATTAACTAATGATGGATTAAAATTACTTAATACGGTTTTAGTAATTAAACTATCATCATTATCAACATCGGTAAAAGTATTAGTTAAATCTATAATAGTATTTGCTGAATTTTCATTAGTCTCAATATTTTCAATTGAGTTTTTAATAACTGGATTATCGTCTTGATTTTGAATTTTAACAGCAATAGTTAAAGTAGCAATTTCAGTAGCATTATTTGCAACTGCCTCAAATTTATATAAATTTTTAGTTTCAAAATCAGGAGCTGATTTAAAGCTCACTACGCCAGTATTTGAATCGATATTAAATGCTGCATAATCATATTTTGTCTTATTTATACTATATGTTACAGCACTATCACTATCATCTTTTGCTTCTAAAATAAAAGAGTTTATAACATTTTCTGGAAAGCTAAAAATTCTTTTATTAGTAAATACTAATCCAATATTAAATCCTAAGTTTTTAAGGGTCTTTTTAAAGTGCTTAATAGCTATATCATTTGGCACTATTTCTTTACTTGTTTTATCAATTAAATCCTTTACTTTTTTGTTTTCTAATTCTTCTTTTGTGGTAAATTTTTGCTTAGTTTCAGTACTAATTTTAATTCCATTATCCGGATCATCATCATCGTCTAAAGATTGTAAAAGTTGCAATATTTTAATTACAAAAGTATTAGAAAACTTGTTTCTACTAACTCCAACTAAATCAGTAGGCAAAACATTTTTATCAGGATTTATTGTAGTTAAATCAAAATCTTTTTTAAGAATTAATTCACCTATTTTAAATGTTATTTTTTTGGCGTTTATAGAGTATGTAAATTTGCCATCTGAGTCTGTAGAACCAGCTAAAATATCATCAACAAAATAACTTACTCCTTCTACACTACTATCGATTAAGTATCCATGTTTTAAAGTATCGACTGGTAACTCGCCATTACTGCTATCACTGTTACCACCGCTAGCACTGCTACCACCGCTACCACCACAAGAAATTAATCCAAATGAAATGCATATAATGGCTATAAATTTAATTAGATTAATTTTCAAGCATAACATAGCCTTTTATTATAACATTAATTCTGCATTTCATTCCAAAACCTAGCTAAATCCAGTAGTTCTGGATTTATACTATTGGCTCTTAACACAAAAAAATCATACGATATTCTAAACATAGAATTTTTTAATAACTCATCTTTTTTTTTGTAATTTTTATTTTCTAGTATAGTTTGCATAAACCAAATTTTTTTGATTTTATTAACCATCCATTTTTGGATTAAAATTTGCTGTTGTTGATTTTTAATAACTTCTTCTGATGCTTGCTCAAAACTCAAATAAAAAGATTTTTTATGTTTTTTAATAGCTATAAAACGCTGATTTTGAGCATTCCATAAAAAAACTGCAAATAAAAAAACTGGACTAATAGTATTATTTTCTTTAATGCGCAAAGAAGTATTTATTAAAGATTTTTTAATAAAACTATCGGTTTTGGTTTGCTTAAATAAATAATGTAACAGATTATACTTTTCTAATTTTTGATAAATTTCTAAAGAATATTCATTATGAAATAATTTAATACATTCTTGATATAAACGCGCTGGAGAAATATTAATTAATAATGATGATTGCTTATATAAACAAGATTTAATTTTACTACTTAATTTAGCTTTTAATTTAATCTGAAAACGAATTGCTCTAATCATGCGAACTGGATCTTGGGCAAATCTTAATTTAGCATCACCAATTACATTGATTTTTTTTATTTTTATATCTTCTAAACCTCCTACATAATCTATAACTTGCTTGCTTTCTATATCGTAATACAAAGCGTTTATACTAAAATCTCTACACAGCACATCTTGCTCGATAGTGCCAAAATAATTATTACTAGCAATAATGCCATTTTTATAGGTTTTATTTATATCTCTACGAAAAGTAGCAACTTCAATAAATCTACCTTTTGGAAATAATATATGTACTATTATAAAACGCCTACCAATTAAACGAGAATTTTTAAATAATTTATGTATTTGTTTTGGTTTCGCATTAGTTACAATATCAAAATCTTTAGGCTTTAATCCTACTAATAAATCCCTTACACAGCCACCTACTAGATATGCTTTAAATCCAGCTTTTTGGATTTTTGTAATAATATTTAAGGCTTTTTTATCAATTAATTTTTTATCAAATTCAAAATTTTGATAAACAGCTAACATTATAAATTAATGTCATTTTCAAACTTATAACCTGATTTTTTATGAGTTGTAGTTATAGTGGTATAAATGCCACCACGCACATTAAAAATAGCCTTTATGGAAATAAATTTAGGATTAATTGCAAGCACTAAATCATCTAAAATTTTATTAGTTACAGCTTCATGAAAAGCACCTTCATTACGAAATGACCAAATATAATTTTTTAAAGATTTTAATTCTATACATAATTTATCTGCAATATATTTAATCTTTAAAGTTGCAAAATCTGGCTGTCCAGTTTTTGGACATAAGCAGGTAAATTCAGGTATTTCAATATCAATTACAAAGTCTCTTTCTACATTTGGGTTATCAAATGATTCTAATTTTTTACTTGGTTTGTTTGGCATATTTTTTATATAAGTTAATTAAATGAAAATCTAAACATTTTATTTTTATAGAAATAAATAATAAAAATCAATAGTATCATTAATAAATGAGTCCACCATATACCTATTATTGACGATATTTTTTCTTGCTCAAGAATTGATTTTGAAATTAATAAAGAATTATAATATAAACCAAATAAAATCAATCCAGCTATCAAACTTAAATTTTTGCTTTTTCTTGAATAATTTTTACCTAACATAACGCCTAAAATAGCTAGAATTATTATACTTAAAGGTTGTGATATTCTCCATTGTAATTCTGCAATTTCCTTTAAATCATCAGACATCAATAAATCTATAGTACTTTTCCATTTATATTGAGATGTTGATTCTTGTAATTTTTTATTAGCAACCTCTAAATCATATGTATCAAAATTAAGTATTTCTACGCTTTCATCGCTATTGTTAGCATCATCTAAAGGCAAAACATACCTAGAGCCATTCTCAAAACGCATATATATATCATCAAAAGGATTTACATATTTTACTGCTTTTTGGGCAGAAATTAAAATTAGCTCATTATCGTTATTTAATTTTATAAAAATATCTTTTAAATTTTGATTTTTAAATTTTTCGTCATTAACAACTTCTTCGGCATAAAGAGTAATATTAGAATTTTTAAATTTTTTAAATTCTGCTGGTTTTATAAATAAAGACTCTGAAGAGTTTTCAATTTTATTTAAAATAGTACTTTTTTCATATTTTGTCCAAGGTATTACAATTGTAGTTAAAACCAAAGAAATTATAGCAATAGTAATAACAAGAGGCTGAATCATCAATATTGTTTTTTTATCTCCTACCCCTATTGAATTCATAACAACAGCTTCAGAATTTTTATAAAGTCTATTAATTACTATAATGATTGCTAAAAATAAAGATAATGATAAAATCAAAGGGGTGTCTCTTATCATATTAAAACTTAAAAGCAGTAATAAATCTTTTGTATTAATGCCGTATTGCAAGCTATCATTAATTATAAGAACAAATTGATTGCCGAATATTACTAATTCAATTAAGATAAAAATAAAAATTAATGAAATAAATATAAGTTTAATCAAATATCTAGAAATAATATTAAAAACTTGATCAAAAATAAATTTATCTCTCATTGTATTAATGAGTTTATTTTTTTTGCGACATTAATGAGAAGAATTCTTCGTTAGTTTTGTTTAATTTTAAACGATCAATTAAGAATTCCGCAGCTTCTACAGTATCCATAGGATGTAAAATTTTGCGTAATATCCATATTTTTTGTAGTTCTTTTTTATCAATTATTAATTCTTCACGACGAGTGCCAGAAGCATTAATATTAATTGCTGGAAAAATACGCTTTTCACTTAAGCGTTTTTCTAAGTGTAATTCTAAATTACCAGTACCTTTAAATTCTTGATAAATAACTTCATCCATTTTTGAGCCAGTATCAACAAGCGCTGTAGCAATAATAGTTATACTTCCTCCATTTTCAATATTCCTAGCAGCACCAAAAAAACGCTTAGGTCGTTGGAGAGCATTAGCATCAACTCCACCTGTTAATACTTTTCCAGAAGATGGAGCAATTGTATTATAAGCTCTAGCAAGACGGGTAATTGAATCTAATAAAATAATCACATCTTTGCCTTGTTCTGCGCGTCTTTTTGCTTTAGCGATAACTATTTCAGCCACTTGTACATGACGCTTAGCAGGCTCATCAAAAGTACTAGCAACAACCTCGCCTCTTACTGTGCGTTCCATCTCTGTAACCTCTTCAGGACGCTCATCAATTAACAAAACAATCATTTCACATTCTGGATGATTAATAGTTATAGCAGATGCAATATTTTGCATAATCATAGTTTTTCCAGCCTTAGGAGGAGCTACTAACAAACCTCTTTGACCTTTTCCAAAAGGAGCTATAAGATTAATAAACCTAGTTGTAATATCTTCAGTTCCGCCGTTGCCTATTTCTAAATTTATTCGACTATTTGGATGTAATGGAGTTAATGAAGTAAAAGGTATTCTATTTTTAATATTATCTGGAGTCTCTCCATTTACTTCTTGAATTTTAACTAAGGCAAAATATTTTTCACCTTTTTTTGGCGCACGAATTTTACCAAGTACAAAATCTCCAGTAAATAAATTAAGATGCCTAATTTGATTAGGCGAAACATAAATGTCATCAGGCCCAGAAACATAAGAATCATCTACAGATCTTAAAAAACCATACCCTTCTTGTAAGATATCAAGTACTCCGTCACCTATTACTTCTTCTTCGCTTGCTGTTTTATTTTTTAAAATAGAGAATATAAGAGCTTGTTTTTTTGCACGAGATATATTTTCTACCCCTAAAGATTGAGCTAACTCTAATAATTCAGCTGGAGTCAATTTTTTAAGTTCTGATAATTTCATTATTTATAATAAAAAGGTAAAAAAATTAAGCATAAAGATAACTTACTAAAAAATATAAATCTAATAAATCTATTTTGGTTTAAGTATATTAAATATATTCTTAAATATTAGTATCAATAAAAGTACTTAATTCTGCTCTTGTCAAAGAACCAGTTTTAGTCGCTTCTACTACACCGTTTTTAAATAATAAAAGCGTTGGTATTCCACGAATTCCATATTTTTGAGCAGTTTGCTCATTGTCGTCAATATTGATTTTAGCGACAATAATTTTTCCATCATAGTCATCTGCAATTTGATCTAGTATTGGCAATAATGCCTTACAAGGAGCACACCATGGAGCCCAAAAATCAACTAAAACAGTATGGGGAGAATTAATAACATCATCTTCAAATGATGCATCAGTAACTTGTTTAAGCTTGTCATTCATAGTTATTTTGTATATTTAGTTTTAATGGTAAGTTGATAGTAGAGTACTATAAAGGTAATTATATATGTATTTTTTAAACTATTTTGTTTAATTATCAAATATTTATTTGTTTAATTATAATGTGCTCAAATTCAAAACAAATATATTATAACATAATAATGTATTTAGCTTATAATTTATATTACAAATATTAAATTCCAATATATTCAAATGATTTATTTTATTGTTGCTTTAGTTTCAGCATTTTTAATTAATTTTTTATTAATAAAATACGAAAATTTACACATACGTTATTCTGCAGATAATGATTTTTCTGGAGTACAAAAATTTCATAATGTACCAGTACCTAGAATTGGAGGAATAAGTATATTAATTGGATTATTAGTTGCTGGTCTTTTATTAAAAAATCAAATATTTTGGCTATTTATAATTAGCATATTTCCAATTTTTATAATAGGAATTATTGAAGATATATATAAAAATATTAAGCCATATTATAGACTTTTGACCTCATTTATAACAGCAGCAATAGCAGTATATATATTAGATATAGAATTGTTAAATATAGGATGGACATGGTTTGACAATAATATATTGGGTAATCAATTAATCGCTATTATTATCACAATATTTATGATTGGCGGAACATCTCATTCTACTAATATTATTGATGGATTTAACGGGCTTTTATTGGGATTTGCATTAATGGCTTTATTAATTTTTTTATTTGTATCTTATCAAGTGGGAGATTCTCTTGTAATAAATTTTATTTATATTTTAATTGGCTCGGTATTAGGATTATTTTTATTTAATTTTCCACAAGCAAAAATATTTACAGGTGATTCTGGAGCATATATATTAGGCTCATTAATGGCATGTATTGCTTTATTATTGGTTAAAAGAAATCAGTCTGTATCTCCATGGTTTGCTCTTTTAGTTATGTCTTATCCAGTTTTTGAAACTTTTTTTTCAATTTATCGTAAAAAAATCTTACGCAATACCTCACCCGGAAAGCCTGATGCTATTCATTTACATATGCTTATATATAAAAGGGTTGCTAAATCTAATCTAACTTTAGTTAAAAAATTTAAGAGAAATGCTGCTACTTCAATTTTAATATGGCTTTTAGTATTTCCATTTATGACGCCAGCTTTAATTTGGTGGGACAATCATTTAATTATGATATTGTTTATAATATTATTTTGTGTTTATTATGTATTACTGTATTTTTCTATTGTAATATTTAAATATCCTTTTGTTAAAAAAGGTATAAATCAAACACAATTAAAATAATAAACTATTAGTTTGTAAAATATTAGGCAAGATAAGAAATATCTGCCACAGATAGAAATAATTTTCTTACTTGATTAAGTAAACTTAAACGCGAATTTTTAAGCTCTTTATCTTCTACATTAACCATTACATTGTTAAAAAAATCATCAATTAAAATCTCTAAACTAAGCAATTTATCAATACGATTACTATAATCACTAGCCTTAAAAGAATTATCATTAGCAATAGATAAACTTGCATCAAACAACGCTTTTTCAGATTTTTCTACTAAAATATCATTATTAATTTTAGCTTCTAAATTATCACATTTTTTAAGGATATTTGCTATACGTTTATTGATTATTATTAAATTTTTTGCTGAATTATTTTGGATAAATTCATTAAGTGCAATTATTCTTAAGTGAAAATCATAAAACGATTCTGGATAAACTTTTAGTACTGCTAAAAATATTTTATTATCAATACCTTTATCTTTGTAATAAGCATCTAAACGCTCTATAAAAAAATTATAAATTTTATTAGTAATGTTAGTATCAAATTTATATAAACTAATTGATTTACTAATCAAATCTTTGATATTAATTTCAAGCTTAGCCTCTATTATAATCCTTACTATTCCTAATGCTGCCCTTCTAAGAGCATAAGGATCTTTAGAGCCAGAAGGTTCTTTGCCAATACAATAAATTCCAGTTATAGTATCTATCTTATCAGCGATAGCTACCACCATACCCTCTTTAGTGCTAGGAATTAAATCACCAGAAAATTTTGGACAATAATGCTCTTTAATAGCTATTGCTACTGATGGTTTTTCTGAATCATTTAGTGCATAATAATAACCTATAATTCCTTGCAAGTCAGGAAATTCAACAACCATTTCAGATACCAAATCAGCTTTAGCTAATAAAGCCGAACGACTTACATCATTAGAGTTTAAAGATAATATATTTGCAATATATTTTGATAATAATTCTATTCTTTTTGTCTTATCTCCAATCGAGCCTAAAGACTGGATAAATAAAACTTTATCTAATTCTTTCACACGATCTGCTAAAGCAATTAATTTATCTTTTTTCCAAAAAAATTCAGCATCATTAAAACGCGGAGTAATAACTCTCTCATTGCCTTTTTTAATAATAGAAGTATCATTAGAATCTATATTAGCTACAGCTATAAAAAAAGGCAATAATTGTCCTTTATCATCTACTACATGAAAATATTTTTGATGGAGCTGCATAACTGAGATTAATACTTCTTTGGGAATTTTTAAAAATCTAATATCAAATTTACCCAAAAATACATTAGGAAATTCAACTAAAGAACATACTTCATCTAATAAAGCATCATCAATCATAGCCTTAACTTTATTTTTTGCTGCAATTTCAATAATCTTATCGTAGATTATTTGTTTACGAGCATTAAAATCAACTTCAATTTTAGCTTTATCAAAAATAATTTTTTGATAATCTTTAGCATTATCAATTTTAAATTCTGGCTGTTTGCTAAAGCGTAAACCTCTAGTAATATTATTACTTGTTAATCCCATAATATTAGTTTTTACTAATTCATCTCCTAGCATTGTAATTAGCCATTTAACTGGTCTGATAAAATTAAAATCTCCATTACCCCAACTCATTGATTTTTGTTGCGATATTCCTTTAATAGCTTTTTTAACTATATCTTCAATTAAGTCAACTATATTTAAGCCTTGTTGTTTTTTAACAAAATAATAATAATTAGCATCTTTAAAGATTTTTTCAATTAAATCACTTTTATTAATTCCTAAAGATCTGGTAAAGCCTTCAATAGCTTTTTTAGGAGAATTTACAGCAGGTCCTTTTAGCTCAATTATTTTATCTTCTTGCTGTAATTGTAAATCCTTAATAAGTACAGCTAAGCGTCTTGGAGTAGCAAAAGATTCAACATTAGAATGAGTTAAATTAAGTTTTTGAAGAATATTAATTAAATTATTTGTTAGTGATTGAGATAAATTTTTTAATAATTTAGGCGGCATTTCTTCTGTACCTAATTCTAATAAAAAATCTTTTGTCTGCATATTTAATTTAATATTATATTTATTCTTATTATGCTTTTTTTAAGCTTAGTATCGGCAAATTATTGTTAATTAACTCTAAATTTAAATAAAATTTCACGATCAAATATGCTTTTATCTGGAGCTATAGGTAAAGGAGATGCCTTATAAACTGATCTTTCAATTGAGTTTCTAAATAATCTTGCTTTATTACTATCATCAACATTACAATTATTTACTACTACGCTTTGAACTTCTCCATCAATATTTTGTAAGACTTTAACATCACAACTCCAATCATCTTGTGCTCCTTGATAACGCCATTCTTTTTTAACTTTAGCTTGAATCTCGCCAATATAATAATTTTGTAATGTTTTAAGTTTATCTTCTATAGCATCTTCTATTTCTCTATTTTGTTCTAATTGTATTTCTTTAGTTAATGAACGTTTTTCCTGCTCTTCTTTAAATTTATTAATTACTAATTTTCTTTTTTGTTCTGCCTCTTGCCTTTGCTGTTCTGCTTGTTTTTTTTGTTCTTCTGCTTGTTGTCTTTGTTTTTCAGCTTGTTGTTTTTGTTGCTCAGCTTCTTGTCTTTGTTGCTCTGCTTGTTGTTTTTGTTTTTCAGCCTCTTGTCTTTGTTCTTCTGCTTCTTGCCTTTGTTGTTCTGCTTGTTTTTTTTGTTCTTCTGCTTGTTGTCTTTGTTTTTCAGCTTGTTGTTTTTGTTGCTCGGCTTCTTTTCTTTGTTGTTCTGCTTGTTGTTTTTGTTGTTCTGCCTCTTTTCTTTTTTGCTCGGCTTGTTTTCTTTGTTTTTCTGCCTCTTTTCTTTGTTTTTCAGCTTGCTTCTTTTTTCTTTCAGCTTCTTTTCTTTGTTTTTCTGCTTGCTGTTTTTTTCTCTCGGCTTCTTTTCTTTGTTTGTCTGCTATTAATTTTTGCTTTTCTTTGTTTTTAGTATCTGCTTTTAATCTATTAATTTTTTGTTGTTTTTTATAACGCTCATCTTCTAATATTCTTAATTTTTTTTCCTCTAGTTTAATTTTTAGTTCTTTGCTTTTTTGGATATCAATTAAACGTTCTTTTTCTTTTTCAATTTCTTTGATATCTACTGTTACTGCTTTAGGTATAGGTTTTAATGCTTTTTTAGTTTTTTCCTGACTAATATCCCAGCTTCTGACTCCTGCTAGAATAAGCAAAAAAAACAAAACAAAATGCAAAAATACAGCTATACTAAAAGCAATTGGGTGATTTTTAGCAATTTTAGGTAATTTAATTTTCTTGATAAAATCAATTTTCATATTATTGTGTATCTGCAGATTCGGTCACAATACCAACTTTTTCTACTCCATTTTTTTGTAAAAATGACATTAATAAAACAACTGATTCGTAGGCTACTTCTCTATCTCCAGCCACAAAAATTTTCATTAAAGGAAAAACTTCTAATCTAGCTTTTACTCTGGAAATGACGATATCTAATGATAGCTCTTCTGCTGATTCTTCATTTATATTTTCATCATTTAACGAATTAATAAAATATTTACCATTTTTATCTATAGTAATAATAGTAGGATATTGTTCTGTAAGATCTATTCTATTAGCTTCGGCAACAGGCAAATCAACTTCTACACCTTGCTCTATGATTGGAGTAGTCATCATAAAAATAACTAAAAGCACTAACATTACATCAATATATGGCACTATATTGATTTGTGCATCTATTTTTGATTTAGCTCTCTTTGGTAAAACTATCATTATAAATTAAAGATTACTTTTTCTTAAAAATTATAAATAATTCTTCAATAAAATTAATATATTTATTATGTATTAATTCCACTTGAGAAGAAAAACGATTATATGCAATAGTTGCAGGAATAGCAGCAAATAATCCAAAAGCAGTAGCAATTAAAGCTTCTGCAATACCAGGAGCAACAATAGAAATAGTTGCGTGCTTAACTGATGCTAAACCAATAAATGAGTGCATAATACCCCATACTGTTCCAAATAAACCAATATAAGGACTAGAAGATGCAATCATAGCTAATATGCTAAGATTTTTATTAAGCTCATCAACCTCATTATTTACAACCATATTCATTGAACGATAAGAGTTTTCTAAGCTATCATCAGTATTATTATTTAATTCATCATGTCCTGCAATAAAAATACGCTCCATAGAATTTCTATCTATATCTATTTTAGGAGTTTTTTCATATAATTTTTCCAGATTAATACCCACCAAATGATTATCATTAAATGACTTAATCTCTTTATTAACGCCTATTAGTAATTTCTTTTTAGTCATAATAATAGTCCAAGAGTAAATACTCATTATTACTAACAGTAAAATAATTAATTGAACTATAAATCCAGACTGAATAATTAAACTAAAAACTGATATATCATCCATTTATTGCCTCCAAAATATTAATAGGAATAATACAAGGTTTAAAATTGTCAGTATTTAAACAAACAACTACAACATGTGCTTTAAATAATACCTTATTTTCTATTGTATTAACTATTTTATGCAAAAAATATATGCTAGCATGCCCTAATTTTTCTATACTGGTTTTAACTTCTAATAAATTATTAAACTTAGCTGGGTATATATAATCTGCTTTGATTGATTTAACTGCAAAAACTATATTGTGCTTTTTATTTAAATCATCTTGCTCAAAACCAATATCTCTTAATAACTCACTACGCCCTCTTTCAATAAATTTAAGATAGTTTGCATAATAAACAACTCCAGCACTATCAGTATCTTCAAAATAAACTCTTACTTTTAAAGAATTATTAATCATATTATTATTTTTCATCTATTCCTAAATGTAAATAAGCTAACTTAGTTGCAATTCTTCCGCGTAATGTACGCATAATAAGGCCTTTTTGAATAAGATATGGCTCTATCATATCTTCTAATGTGCTTTTTTCTTCACTAATTGCAGTTGCTAATGTATCTATCCCAGCTGGGCCACCGGAAAATTTTTCAGTAATAACATACAAATAATCACGATCTAGCTGCTCTAATCCAATATTATCAACTTTAAGTTTTTTTAACGCTTTACTTGCTATGTCTTCATCAATAATCCCAGCAGATTCTATATCAGCAAAATCACGAACTCTGCGTAATAAACGATTTGCTATTCTAGGAGTACCACGCGAGCGTTTTGCTATTTCAATTGCTCCTTTAGTTTTAATCTTAATATTCAAAATATTTGCAGACCTTTCAATAATAGCTTTTAAATCATCAACTTCATAAAATTTTAAACGCTGTACAATTCCAAATCTATCTCTAAGTGGCGATGTTAACATTCCAGCTCTAGTAGTAGCTCCAATAAGAGTAAAAGGAGGCAATTTAAGCTGGACTGTATGTGCTGCTATCCCCTCTCCTACTGTAATATCAAGCATAAAATCTTCTAATGCTGGATAAAGAATTTCTTCAACTATAGGATTTAAACGATGAATTTCATCAATAAATAAAATATCATAAGGCTCTAATTTTGTTAGCGCAGCCGCTAAATCTCCAGAACGCTCTATAATAGGACCAGAAGTTTGTTTAATACCAGATTTCATTTGATTGGCTATTACTTTAGCTAATGTAGTTTTGCCAAGTCCAGGAGGTCCATATATTAAACAATGATCAAGGGCTTCTGAACGTTTTTTGGCTGCTTTAATAAATAATGACATTTGAGATTTAACATCATTTTGCCCAATATAGTCATCAAAAGAATCAGGACGAACAGAAACTATTGAAAAATCTTCGTTATTTTGATTATTTGCCCCTAACAAGGAATCTTCTTCTATCATTAAAATGTATTAAATTTGTGTATTAAATATTGTATATTAAAAAACAATTTATTATAATGAAGTATTTTAATTTATATTTAAAGACAAGACTATGAAACGCATATTTTTATTATTAGCAACTAACATAGCAGTTATTTTTTTACTAAGTATAGTTCTTAATCTTATTGGGATTAATTCTATATTAGCAGAAAATGGCTCAGACCTTAATATAACCGCCCTACTTATATTTGCAGCTGTGTTTGGTTTTGGTGGTGCATTTATTTCTCTTGCTATTTCTAAATGGATGGCTAAAAAAATAACAGGCGCTGTTGTTATCAATAATCCTAGTACTAATATCGAAAAATGGCTGATTAATACGGTTGAAAAACAAGCTAAAATCGTTGGCATTAAAATGCCAGAAGTCGCTATTTTCCCTACTGATGCTATGAATGCGTTTGCTACTGGAGCAAGCAAAAATAAATCTTTAGTAGCCTTATCAAAAGGACTTCTTGATAATATGAGTCAAGGCGAGATTGAGGCCGTTATTGGCCATGAAATGAGCCATATTGCAAATGGAGATATGGTAACTTTAACTTTGATACAAGGCGTAGTAAATACCTTTGTAATATTTATATCCAGAGTAATTGGGCATGTTGTAGATAGAGTAATTTTAAAAAATAATAATGGTTATGGTATTGGTTACTTTATGACTGTAATTTTTACCCAAATAGTACTTTCTATCTTTGCTTCTATTATTGTTATGTATGTTTCTAGAAAACGCGAATTTGTTGCTGATACTGGCGGAGCTGATTTAGCTGGACATCAAAATATGATTGGCGCTTTAAAACGTTTAGGACAAGTTGAGCCAAATGCTTTACCAGAGCAAATAGCAGCTTTTGGAATTAGCGATAAAAAAAAGTTTTCCCAACTATTTTCATCTCACCCCCCTATAAAAGATAGAATAAAAGCTCTTGAAATCCGAGCTAAAAAGCTAAATCAAACGCTATAAAAGATATAAATTAAATTTATAGCAAAACAAAAAATGATAATCATAAACTCTGAGCAAGCAATTGAAAAAATGCGAATTGCTGGGAGTTTAGCTGCTGATGTTCTTAATATGATTACAGCTTATGTAAAAAAAGGGATAAGCACTGAAAAATTAGATGAAATATGTCATAAATACATAATAAGTAAAGGCGCTATTCCTGCTCCTTTAAATTATCATGGTTTTCCAAAATCAATTTGTACTAGTGTTAATAATGTAGTATGTCACGGTATTCCAAATAAAAAAACACTTAAAAATGGTGACATTATAAATATTGATATTACGGTTATAAAAGATGGCTATCATGGCGATACTTCAAAAATGTTTATTATTGGCAATGCTAGTATTAAAGCTAAACGCATTTGTCAAGTAACGCAAGAATGTTTATACATAGGAATTAAAAAAGTAAAACCCGGCATTCATTTAGGAGAAATAGGTAAGGCAATAGAGCAACATGCAAAAAAAAATAATTACTCTGTAGTTCGCGATTATTGTGGACATGGCATAGGCCTTGATTTTCATGCAGAACCACAAGTAATTCACTACAATAATAACTTAATAGAAAAAAGCCCTATTCTTGAACCCGGAATGATTTTTACAATTGAGCCTATGGTTAATATAGGTAGCTATAAGGTCAATACTTCAAAAATAGATAACTGGACGGTAACTACTAAAGATAGATCTCTTTCTGCTCAATGGGAGCATACAATTTTAGTTACTGAAAAAGGTTTTGAGATTCTAACTATAAGAGATGAAGAGACAATCTAATTCATTATGTTAAAATTATATAACTTCATTAATTAAATACCAAAATTGAAAAAACTAAGAAACTACTTTATCTCTGGCCTGCTTTTTTGGATTCCATTAGGGTTAAGTGTTGTTATTTTTAAATTTATTTTAGATAAATTAAATAATATCTTACCAAAACAATATTTGCCTGAACAATTGCTATTTATAGATAATAAAATACCAATTTTTGGCGCTATTATAGTTGTATTAATTATATTTATAACTGGAGTCTTAGTAAGCAATATAATTGGAGCTAAAATATTAAATTTTTGGGAAAAATTATTAGCTAAAATACCAGTTTTTAGAATAATTTATAAATCTCTTAAAAAAGTATTAGATACTGTTTTAAATCCCTCTAGCGAAAGTTTTAAAAAAGCGTTATTGGTTGAATACCCAAGAAAAGGATTATGGACTATCGCCTTTCAAACTGGCAGCTATAAATGGAACTTAGAAAAAATAGTAGGCGATGATATTATAAACATCTATGTACCAACAACGCCTAATCCAACCTCTGGATTTTTTATAATGATGGCTAAAAAAGATGTTATTGAGCTAGATATGAGTGTTGATCAAGCGCTTAAACTTATCATTTCTGCCGGCGTTATTGATCCTGAAGAAAAATAAACTATATAAAATTAATATGAGAACAAACTTTGCAACAGAACTAAACAAAAACTTTATTGGTAATACTACTACAATTTGTGCCTGGGTTAATAGAAGACGCGACCATGGTGGAGTAATATTCCTAGATATGCGTGATAAAAGCGGAATTATCCAAGTAGTAATAAATCCTGATAATAAATATTTTAACCTTGCCGAAGGTATCCGTTATGAATTTGTTTTAAAAGTTACTGGAAAAATTATAGCCAGAGATAAAGATCTTATTAATCCAAAATTAAAAACTGGAGATATTGAAATTATCGCTGATGAAATTCAAATTTTAAATAAATCAAAACCATTACCATTTCAAATTGATGCCAAAGATACCTCAGAAGAAGTACGCTTAAAATATCGCTATCTTGATTTACGCGGTAAAAAAATGCAGCATAACTTAAAATTACGCTCAAAAATTACCCACTTTATAAGAGATTTTATGCATAAGCAAAATTTCTTAGATATTGAAACTCCTTTTTTAACTAAGGCAACACCAGAAGGTGCGCGTGATTATATAGTTCCATCTCGTACTCATAAAAATAATTTTTTCGCCCTACCTCAAAGCCCGCAAATTTTTAAACAATTACTTATGATTTCCGGCTTTGAAAGATATTACCAAATAGTTAAATGTTTTCGTGATGAAGATTTAAGAGCTGATCGTCAGCCTGAATTTACTCAGCTTGATATTGAGGCTTCTTTTACTTCGTCTACAGAAATTATGCAATTAATGGAAAATATGATTTATCAATTATTTAAACAATTAATTGATGTTGATTTAGGTGAAAAATTTCCAACAATTACCTATAAAGAAGCTTTAGAAAAATTTGGAGTTGACAGACCAGACTTAAGAATACCACTTGAAATTGTAACTATTGATGAACTAGTTAAAAATGTTGAATTTAAAGTTTTCAACTCTCCTGCTAATGATAAAAATAGCAGAGTAGCAGCAATTAAAATTAGCGCTAATTTATCCCGTAAGCAAATTGATGAATATACTGATTTTGTAGCAATTTATGGCGCTAAAGGTTTAGCTTATATTAAAGTTAAAGAAAATGAACTACAATCACCAATAGTAAAATTTTTAGGTGATGAAGTAGCACAAAAAATAATCAAAAAACTAAATGCAAAAAATGGTGATATTGTTTTCTTTGGAGCTGATAAAAATAAAATAGTAAATGAATCTTTAGGTAATTTACGCGAAAAAATAGCAAAAGATTTAAATTTATATACTTGTGAATGGAGTCCAGTTTGGGTAGTAGATTTTCCAATGTTTGAAAAATCACAAGAAGGATCATTACAAGCTACTCATCATCCTTTTACTATGCCAAATTCAAGCGTTGAAGAATTAGCCAAAAATCCAACTAAAATACTTTCTGATGCCTATGATTTAGTTTTAAATGGTTATGAAATTGGCGGTGGCTCAATGCGTATTTATGATATTAAAATGCAATTAAAAGTATTAGAATTATTAGGCATTGATAATAAAAACGCTAAAGATAAATTTGGATTTTTACTTGATGCCTTAGAATATGGAGCCCCTCCACATGGAGGTATAGCATTTGGAATTGACAGAATAGTTATGTTAATGAGTAAAAGCGATTCAATAAGAGATACTATCGCCTTTCCTAAAACTCAAACTGCAAACTGCATATTAACCAATGCCCCAGATAAAGTCCAACCAAGAATATTAAGAGAATTAAATATTGAACTTAAAAAAGATTAAATTATTAAAAAAATTTAACATCTAAAAAAATAATCAATCAAGCATTGTAATCCCAAATTTTTTAATCCCAATTAAAAGTTTCAGGAAAATCTGGATTCAAAAAAAAGTTTTTAAGCAACAATCCTAAAACACAAAAAATCAGCAAATTTCATCCACAATTTAAAGTTGTATTCACAACATACTATCAAATTTTAGTACACGCCTTTAAATTGTAAACACCAATATAAATAACTATCTTCACCTCATAGTTGCAATAGTGTCTCTACAGAGCACCTTGCAACTACAACTGATAGTCTTGCATGGTCTATTCGGTGTCACTAGTGTCTCTACAGAGCACCTTGCAACAACGAAAAACTTGATATTAAGACTATCTTTGCTAATGTTTCAATAGTGTCTCTACAGAGCACCTTGCAACTGGGGAAATGGATCCGTATTAGGGTTCACATACTTGTTTCAATAGTGTCTCTACAGAGCACCTTGCAACTACTTGGCTGATGATGTACAAGGCTCACTTGAAGTTTCAATAGTGTCTCTACAGAGCACCTTGCAAC
>CAKMYR010000014.1 GCA_929200175.1 uncultured Gammaproteobacteria bacterium | reverse complement strand
AACTTAAAGAAATTTGGGATGGAGAACGCTTAGGAGTTAAAAAAGCATTATCAACACTAAAAGCTGATAAATCTTATTCTATTAATGAATTACAACAAATCCTGCCTAAATTAATTAGCAAAAATAAAAATATATATTACGACTTTAAGCCAACTAATATAGACGAAGAAATACTTTTGTTATTAAAAAAATCTAAATATCATTCTTATACCAAATATTTGCATGAAATGAGATTAATTAAAAAACCTGAAGAAATTAAAATAATGCAAAAAGCAGCAGATATATCTATTAAAGCCCATAAAACGGCCATGTTAAAAACCAAAGCCAATATGTTTGAATTTGAAATTGCTAGTATTTTTGATTCAGAATTTAAAAAAAATAATTGTGAACATGCATATCAGCCAATTGTAGCTGGCGGTAAAAATGCTTGCACTTTACACTATATTAAAAACAACAAATCTTTAAAAAATAATCAATTATTACTAATAGATGCTGGCTGTGAGGTTGAGGGCTATGCAGCAGATATTACTCGTACATTTCCTATAAATGGTAAATTTAATAAAGCCCAAAAACAAATCTATCAAATAGTACTTAAAGCCCAGCTTGCAGCTATTGAAAGTGTTAAAGTTAATGAATCAATAATAAATCCTCATAAAATTGCAGTACGAATAATTAAAGATGGATTAAAAAAACTAGGAATTTTACAAGATAACAACCTAGCACAATTTTACATGCATGGTACTTGTCATTGGCTAGGACTTGATGTCCATGATGTTGGTGAATACAAGCAAAAAAATAAATATAGAAAGTTTAAGACAGGTATGGTTACTACAGTAGAACCCGGTATTTATATTAGCAAAAATGATAAAATAGATCCAATGTACTGGGATATAGGTATTCGTATTGAAGACAATGTATTAGTTACAAAAAATGGTAATCAAGTATTAACTAGTGGTCTAATTAAAAACATTAAAGATATAGAAAAATTAATGAATAAAAATGAATATACAACAAGCAATTAAATTAATAGTATCAAAAAAAGATTTAACAGAAGAGCAAATGCTTGATGTTATGAATGATATTATGACCGGCAAAACTACAGATTCTCAAATTGGAGGATTTCTAATTGGCCTAGCTATCAAAGGCGAAAGTGTACAAGAAATCACAGCAGCGGCAAAAGTAATGCGCGCTATGGCAAATAATGTAATAGTAAAAGATAATAATTTTTTAATTGATACTTGTGGTACTGGAGGTAATGGACTTAATTTATTTAATATTTCTACTGCTTGTGCTTTTGTAACAACAGCAGCAGGAGCAAAAGTAGCAAAACACGGCAATCGTGCTGTTTCTTCTAAATCTGGAAGTGCAGACTTATTAGAAGAAGCAGGTATTAATATTAATATAAGTCCAGAAAATGTTAGCAAATGTATTGAAAAAATTGGGATTGGATTTATGTTTGCGCCAAATCATCATAATGCAGTAAAACATGTTATAAAACCGCGTAAAGAACTAAATACTCGTACTATTTTTAATATCTTAGGTCCTCTTACTAATCCAGCAAAAGTACCAAATCAAATTATAGGAGTATATGATAAAAAATTAGTTACGCCAATTACAAATGCACTAAAATCACTTGGCACTAAAAATGCTATGGTAGTACATTCTTATGATGGATTAGATGAAATATCTATTGCAGCGGATACTTTTGTCGCTGAGTTAAGAAATGGAAAAATAAATAATTACACTATTAATCCTAATGATTTTGGTTTAGAATTGGGTAATTTAGAGGATATAAAAATAAAAGATTCCAAACAATCTTTAGCCCTTATAAAACAAGCTTTAAATGGCGAAAAAGGTACAGCTAAAGATATTATAGCGTTAAATGCTGGAGCTGCTATTTATGTTGCTAATATTGAAAGTTCTTTACAATCTGGAATTAATAACGCTATTAAAATTCTAGATAATGGTTTAGCCTATCAAAAACTAAATGATTTAATTGAATTTAGTAACAAATTTTAATAATGGATAAAAAAACAAATCTTATTTGGATTGATTTAGAAATGACTGGATTAATCCCTGAAAAAGATTTTATTATTGAAATCGCAACTGTAGTTACCGACAAAAATTTAGAAATAATAGCAAAAGGTCCAAACTTAGCTATCTATCAAGATGATGATATTATAGCTAACATGAATAAATGGAATACTAAACATCATACCCAATCTGGATTAATAAAAAGAGTGCAAAAAAGTAAAATTTCAAACAGAAAGGCAGAGACTGAGACTTTGAGTTTTTTAAAACAATATGTAAATTATAAAACCTCTCCTATGTGTGGTAATAGCATATGTCAAGACAGAAGATTTTTATCTAACTACATGCCAGAATTAGAAGACTTTTTTCATTATCGCCATATAGATGTTTCAACCTTAAAAGAATTGAAAAAATTATGGTCAAATAGAACTGATGATAATTTTAAAAAACATTCTAAACATTTAGCGCTTGATGATGTATATGATTCAATTGATGAATTAAAACATTATCGCGAAAATATTATGAAAATTTAACTATATTAAATCAGCTATAAAAGGATAATAAAAAATTATTAAATCAACTAATAAAATTTGGTTAGCGCCAGCAAAGCTTAACTTATTTTTACATATAAATTCTAAAAGAGATGATGGCTATCATAATATTCAAACTATTTTTCAATTAATAGCTTATTATGACAAGCTTAGTTTTAAGCCAACAAAAAATGGAATTATTAGTATTGTTGATAATAATTCTGATATTTTGCCAACTCAAAATTTAGTTATTAAAGCTGCTAAACTACTACAAACAGAAGCTAAAACTGATTTTGGGGCTCAAATTAAATTAACTAAAAATATACCAATTGGTGGTGGGCTTGGTGGTGGCAGCTCTGATGCAGCGACTACTTTAATTGCTCTTAATGAAATATGGGGTATAGGGTTTTCTAAACAAAAATTAATGCAATTAGGCCTTAAATTAGGTGCTGATGTACCAGTTTTTGTAAATGGTTGTAATGCTTGGGCGCAAGGTATTGGAGAAATTTTAACGCCAATTAAATTACCGCAAGATTATTTTTTAGTAGTTTCGATAAAAAAGAATATATCTACTAAACAAATTTTCTCTAGTAAAAAATTGACAATGACTCCTAAAATAGAAAGAATATCTTCTTTTGCAGAAATAGTTAATCCTCATAATGATTGTTTAAAAATTGCTATAGAATTAGAAAAAGATATTTTAAATTCTTTAAATCATTTAAAATATTGCAAGAATTATTTATATCAGCCTAGAATGACTGGTTCTGGAAGTTGTGTCTTTTTACAATTTAAAAATAAAAAAGACGCTTTGGTAGCATTAGATGGGTTACCAAAAAAATGGACTGGGTTTGTAGCAGCAGGATATAAATAATTTTTAAATACCTAATTGGGCTGTCGCCAAGCGGTAAGGCAACGGGTTTTGATCCCGTCATTCGCAGGTTCAAATCCTGCCAGCCCAGCCAAAAATATCTAAATTTTATTGGTAATATTTGGCTTGCAATATATATTTTTTTATATAACTAAATACTACTTTTTTTATTTAAGTATAATTTGGTTCATAGCAAAATAAAAATCTATTTATGTCACTTGATAAAATTAAAATATTCAACGGTAACTCTAATATAAGTCTTTCTGAAGAAATTATCCATAAAATAAAAATTCCAAAAGGAAAAGCTATTGTTACTAAATTTAGTGATAATGAATCACAAGTTGAGATTATGGAAAATGTGCGTGGTTGTGATGTATTTATTATCCAATCAACTTGCCCTCCTTCGCCAGCAGAAGCATTGATGGAATTATTAATAATGGTTGATGCTCTAAAACGCTCTTCTGCTAGTAGAATTACAGCTGTAATACCTTATTTTGGTTATGCAAGACAAGATAGACGCTCACGACTAACAAGGGTGCCGATTACTGCTAAATTAGTGGTAAAAATGATAGAAGCAGCTGGCATTGATAGGATTTTAACAGTTGATTTACATGCTGATCAAATTCAAGGATTTTTTAATATTCCTATAGATAATATCTATGCGCAACCAGTATTAATAAAAGATATTTTATCTAAAAATTATAAAGATATTGTTGTTGTATCTCCTGATGTAGGTGGAGTTGTAAGAGCAAGAGCTGTGGCTAAAAAACTAAATGTAAATCTTGCTATTATTGATAAAAGAAGACCTGAGCCTAATAAAATAAAGATTATGAATGTTATAGGGGATGTCGAAAATTGCACTTGTATTTTGATTGATGATATAGTAGATACTGCAAATACATTATGTCAAGCAGCCGATGTATTAAAACAAAAAGGAGCTACAAAAGTTATATCCTATGTTACTCATGCTGTTATTTCTGGTAATTCTGTCGAATCCATAAATAACTCTAAACTAGATGAATTAATTACTACTAATACTATTCCTTTGTCAAAACAAGCATCAAATTGTAATAAAATTAAACAACTATCGATTGCCCCTACTCTTGCAGAAGTAATTAAGCGTATTAGTGAAGAAAAATCTATTAGCGAAATTTTTACAAGTAATTAAACAAAATATAAATATTATGTATAATGTTTGTTTCTAATTTTATCTAATTTTAGCTAACAAATGGAACAAAACAAAACTCACAAAGAAGCATTAAAAAAAATAATTACCAAAGGTAAAGAACAAGGTTATTTAACATACTCTGAATTGAATGACTTATTACCAAAAGACTTATTATCTCAAGAACAAATAGATCCTATTGTAAGCATTTTAGAAGAGTTAAATATTGTAATTTCAGAAACTATTCCTGATGCTGATACTTTAGTAGTAGAGTCTGGAGCTAAAGCTCAATCTACTTCTGCAGAAGCTGCTGTTGCAGCATTAGCTGCAATTGATTCAGAGTTTGGCAGAACAACTGATCCAGTTAGAATGTATATGCGTGAAATGGGAGTAGTTGAATTACTAGAACAAGAAGATGAAATTCGTATTGCCAAAGAAATTGAAGATGGTGTATTTAAAATAATGAGCGCAATTACACTTTATCCAGCCACCTCTGACTTATTCTTTAAAGCTTACACTCGCTTAGAAGAAGGCAAATGCAAAATGACAGATGTAATTATCGGCTATCAAGATGAAAGTAAAGAAGTAGAATTTGAAGAATTTGAAGAAACAAATGAAGAAATTGAGTACACAGGGCCTAATAAAGAAAAAGTTAATGAGTATTTCGTACAAATATTAAAAAGCTATAAAAGCTATAAAAAAGCTAATAAAAAATACGGTTTTCGCCATAAAAAAACTATTAGCTATCTTAAAAAATTATCTATTAACTTATCAAAGCTACGTCTATCTTCTAAATTAGTTAATGTGATGGTAGAAAATGTTTTGAAAAAAGTAAAATATATTAAACAACAAGAAAAAGTTATTAGAGAAATATGTATAAATTATGGAATGGAAAGAGCTACCTTTTTTGAATTATTTAAAGACAATGAAACTAATTTTGAATGGCTAAAAGATTCTAAAGTAGATAAAGAAATTATTGATAAAATTTCAAATGATGATAAAGTATATTGCTCTCAAAAAAATCTTTTATTATGTGAAGATGAAATGCAAATTACAGTAAAAGATCTTAAAAATATTAATAGAATGTATGTGCCTGGAGTTCGTATTTCCAAAGAAGCTAAATCAAAAATGATTGAATCAAACCTAAGATTAGTCATTTCAATTGCGAAAAAATACGCTAACAGAGGTTTACAATTCTTAGATTTAATTCAAGAAGGAAATGTTGGACTTATGAAAGCGGTAGATAAATTTGAATATCGCCGTGGTTATAAATTTTCAACTTATGCTACTTGGTGGATTCGTCAAGCAATAACTAGATCTATTGCTGACCAAGCAAGAACTATTCGTATTCCTGTACACATGATTGAAACTATTAATAAACTTAATCGTGTACGCCGTCAACTATTACAAAAACTAGGGCGTGAAGCTAACTCAGAAGAATTGGCAGAAGAAATGGAATTACCAGAATATAAAATTTTAAAAATTTTAAAAATTTCTAAAGAGCCATTATCAATGGAAACTCCTGTAGGAGATGATGAAGATTCTAGTATTGGAGACTTTATTGAAGATACAAAATTATCTTCTCCACTTGAAACTACTACCAAAGAAAGCTTGAAAGAAACAACTAATTTTTTATTAGATAATTTATCTCCTAGAGAAGCCAAAGTATTAAAAATGCGTTTCGGTATAGATATGAATACTGATCATACTCTTGAAGAAGTAGGGCATCAATTTGATGTTACTCGTGAGCGTATACGTCAAATTGAAGCTAAAGCTTTACGCAGACTAAGACACCCTTCTAGAGCTTATAAGTTACAAAGTTTTTTAGAGTAATGGGCCTATAGCTCAGCTGGTTAGAGCACTCGACTCATAATCGATAGGTCCTTGGTTCAAATCCAAGTAGGCCCACCATTCTAATAAAATAACATAAAATATTATTTTTCATGTTTGATTTACTAACACCTGAATTAATTAAACTAACTACAGAAGCTGGTAAGGCAATAATGAATCTTTACCAAGATAATAGCTCAATAAAAATAAAAAATAATAATACTCCGCTTACTATTGCAGATCAAAAATCCAATAAATTAATTATTACAGGACTTAACAAAATTAATAACAATATTCCAATTATTTCAGAAGAATCAGATTGTATCTCATTTAAAGAGCGCTTAAAATGGAAAAAATATTGGTTGATTGACCCTTTAGATGGAACAAAAGATTTTATCAATAAAACAGGTGAATTTTGTGTCTGTATAGCCTATATTGAAAATCATAAACCAACATTTGGAATGATATATTCTCCCATTACTAAAACTCATTATTATGCCATTAATAAAAAATCTTTTAAAATGGAAAATAACATAATTAAAGAAATAAAAACCAACCCTAATCCATCAAATATAAGAGTAATAATTGGTAATTACTCAACTAATGATAAAAAAATTGAAGATCATCTTCAAGGAAAAAAATATACATTAACTAGAATGGGGAGTGCTTTAAAATTTTGTAAAATTGCTGAAGGAGATTATGATTACTATCCAAGATTTGGCACATGTTACGAATGGGACACAGCAGCTGGGGTATGTATCCTACAAGGCGCAGGAGGAAGTGTTATTGATAAATTTGGTAATCCACTAAAATACAATACTAAAGATGATTTAATTTCATCTGCTTTTTTTGCTTCAAGTAAATCGTATTGATAAATCTATAGCTTTTATATTTTTAGTTATATCACCTATTGATATATAATCAACTCCAGTATTAGCAAAAGCAACTATATTATTTTCATTAATACCACCAGAGGCTTCTAATTCTATAATCCCTTTAGCTAGTTTTACGGCAATAGCTAAATCTTTTATTGAAAAATTGTCACATAAAATTCTATTGATATTATTAATTTTTAACACTTTTTTTAATTGATCTATATCTTCAACTTCAACAATTAATGCTAAATTTGGATATTTATCTTGTGCAATTTTTACAACTTTATCAATAGAGCCGATAGAGGCAATATGATTCTCTTTTAACATTAAGGCATCATACAAACCAAATCTGTGATTAAATCCACCTCCACAAATAACAGCTTTTTTTTGTGCTAGTCTTAAATTAGGAATAGTTTTTCTTGTATCTAGTAATTTAACCTTAGTGGTTTTAACTTTTTTTACCAAATTATTAGTTATTGTCGCCGTTGAACTTAATGTTTGTAAGAAATTAAGCGCAACCCTTTCTGCTTTTAGTATACTTTTATTATTACCATATATAGTACAAATAATACTATTTTTAGTAACTTGTTCGCCCTCTTTAATTAACCAGTTTATCTTAGTTTTTTTATCTATATATTTAAAGCTTTTTTCAAAATACTCAATACCGCAAATAATAGCGGTTTGTTTGCAAATAGTTTTTGCTGTTACATTCTTTGTAGCTAATAATTCGCTAGAAAAATCACCTATACCTATATCTTCTTCAAGGGCTAATTTAACTATATCAATCATTTAATAACTTTAAAACTAATTGTTTCAAATTACATTCTGGGCTAGCTTTAAGTTTTTTAGTAATATCTTTAAAATCGTTTTGCATTCTTTCATACTTAATGCCAGTATTATCATTTAAAAAATCCTCAATTTCAAAACAAATATTTTTTACATTTGCTTGTTCTTGTATTAATTCAACCACTATTTTTTTGCCTGCAATAATATTAACTATTGATATAAATGGTATTTTTATCATCCTTTTATAAAACAAATAACTAAGGCTTGAGACTTTTGCTACAACTAACATAGGTGTTTTTAACAAGGCACATTCTAAAGTTGCAGTTCCGCTAGCAACCAATGCAAAATCTGAGGCATTTAACATAGAATAAAAATCTTTTTCTATGATTTTTACTTGTGGTGGTAGATTATTAAAATATTTTTTTAACTTACTATTATTAGCATCATAATGCGACAATAAAAATTGATATTTATCACCTAACCTTACTATTGTATCTAAGAATATAGGCATATTTAGTATTATTTCGCTATAACGACTACCCGGCAATAATGCTATAATTTTTTTATTATTATTTATTTGATGAATTTTTAAAAATTCATCTTTGTTGTATTTAATATCTAGTTTATTTTCAAGTAATGGATGACCGACAAAATTGACAGTCATACCATAATTTTTATAAAAATCTACTTCAAATGGAAAAATAACTGCCATGTTTTCTATAGTTTTTTTAATTTTTTTAACTCTATACCTACGCCAAGCCCAAACCTGAGGACTTATATAAAATAAGGTTTTTATATTTAATTTTTTAGCAGCTTTGGCTAATTTTAAATTAAAAGATTGGAAATCAACCAATATCAATAAATCTGGCGGATTAGTTTTTAAAAGTTTGATTATTTTAAATAAAATTTTATATAAATAAGGTAGTTTGTTTATAACTTCAAAAATACCCATAACTGCAGTTTTATCTATATTTTCAACTAAAAAAACCCCTTGCTCTTGCATTTTATGGCCGCCCATACCATAAAATTTGAAATTTTCATTTTCCAAATTTGCCACAAGTTTTGCTGCATGCATGTCGCCAGAAGGCTCACCAGCTATAATCATTATTTTTTTCAAAATATGCTCTTTATAGTATTAATTACTTTATATATTTGCTCATCTTTTAATTCTGGAAAAATAGGAAGAGATATACATTTTTTAGCTACTGATTCGGTTGATTTTAAGATTAAATCTTTAAATTCATTTTGATATACATCTTGTTTATGTAGTGGTATTGGATAATAAATTGCACTGGATATTTGATTTTTGTTTAAAGCTTTAGCTATTAAATCTCTATTATCACTTAATATTGTATACTGATGGTAAACATGTGTGCCTAAATTATCTTCAAATGGCGTTATAACTACATCTTTTAAGTTTTCTGTATAAATCTTGGCAACTCTTCTTCTATTAGCATTATATCTATCTATATATTTTAATTTTATCCGTAAAATTACTGCTTGTAATTCATCTAAGCGTGAATTATAACCAATCTTATGATGGTGATAACGCTCAGAACTACCATGATTGCGTAAAGATTTTATAGATTTTGCTATATCATTATCATTAGTAGTTACCATTCCACCATCTCCATAGCAACCTAAATTTTTACTAGGAAAAAAACTAAAACATCCAGCCAAAGATAAAGATCCTGTTTGTTGATTATTAATACTAGCACCAAAAGATTGAGCTGCGTCTTCAATTAAAATAAGATTATATTTATCGCATAATTGTTGCAGTTTATCTATATCTGCTGGCTGTCCAAACAAATGTACCGCTAAAATTGCCTTAGTTTTTTTATTAATACATTTTTCTACTTCACTTACTTTTAAATTAAATGTTTTATCATCAATATCAGCAAATTTAACTTTAGCGCCTGTGTAGTTAATTGCTTCTGCTGTAGCAATAAAAGTAAATGCACTAGTAATAACTTCATCACCAGAGCCAATACCTGCTGCTAACAACGCTAAATGTAGAGCTTCAGTGCCATTTGCTACACTTATTGCATGCTTAACTCCTAAATAACTAGCAGCCTCGTTTTCAAAATCAGATACATTTGGCCCTAGAATAAATTGTGTGTTTGTCAGTGCATTTAAAATATCTTTATCAATCTCTTTTTTGAGTTTTTGATATTGAATTTTAAGATCTACCATTGGCAGCATTGTTTGTTTCCTTTATTTTATTAGTTATTTTTAATGCGGTTAAAATCGCAGTCCTGCCATCTTCGCCACTAACAGCTGGTTTTTTACAATTCTCTGTATCATAAATAAATGATAATATTTCGTCCATAATCGCATCAGAATTATCAAAAGATAAAATTTCTGACTTGATTGAAGATTGATCTGGTATTTTATCTTTAGAGTGATGATTTTTGTAAATAGTTAAGGTTTTTTCTTGAAAATCTACAATTAAATACTCATTTTCTTGAAATATTCTCATTTTGCGTTCAGGTTTATTGCTTACCCTACTGGCAGAAACATTAACTACACAATTATTAATAAACTCAATTCTAGCATTACAAATATCGATTTCGTTAGTTAAAACCTTGATTCCAACAGTTTTAATATCTTTAATTTCACATTTTAATAAATTTTGGATAATATCAATATCATGTATCATTAAATCAAGCACAACATTTACATCAGAGCCTCTAGGATTAAAAGAAGATAAGCGATGTATTTCAATAAATAATGGTTTTTTCAGCCTTTTTTTTAATGCAATGATAGCTGGATTAAATCTTTCTAAATGTCCAACTTGTAATGTCAAATTATTTTGATTTGCAATTTTTATCAATTCATCTGCTTCTTTAACTGTAGATGTAATTGGTTTTTCTATTAATACATTGACATTATTTAAAAGAAAAAATTTACCAGCCTTATGGTGTAATTTTGTTGGCAAAACTATACTAACACAATCTACAATATTAGCTAATTCTTTATAATCATAAAAAGCTTTAACTGATAATTCAGATGCAACTTTGTCAGCTCTTTGTTTATCATTATCACAAACACCGACTAATTCGACACTATCTATTTTTGCGTATTTTTGCGCGTGAAAACGACCTAAATATCCAACTCCAATAACTGCTACTTTCATATTATTATTTCTTTTTAATCTAATGGTAGTAAAATTTTAGGATTATCTTCAAAAGCATGATAAATAACTATTATATTACCAATTACTTGTACTAATTGTGCATTGGAATGATTAATTATTTTATCAATAAAAACATTTCTTTGCTCTTTACTTGCTCTGATTTTTATCTTTAAAAGCTCATGTGCTTTTTTTGTGCTATCAAGTTCTTTTAATACCTCATCACTTAATCCATTTTGCCCAATAGTAACTACTGGTTTAATATTATTAGCTAAATTTCGTAAAAAATTCCTTTGTTTGTTAGTAAGTTTCATGTCTTTATTAAAATGTGTAAATACCAAATAGTGCTATTAGTTTTATTAAAACGATTATTATCCACTTTATAGCTCTTGTGCTGTATGGTTATTTAAATTATATTTTCAATATTTTTTCATAATATTTTAAAATTAAAAAATATTTTCGTTAGCAAATAAATCTTGAATAGTTTCTCGTTTGCGTATTAGAGAATGCTTATTACCAGATACCATAACTTCTGCTACTCTAGGGCGCGAATTATAATTAGAGCTCATAACAAAGCCATAAGCACCAGTATCTGTAATAGCTAAATAATCTCCTTGTGATAATTGGATTTTTCTATTTTTACCAAAATAATCTGCAGTTTCACAAATAGGACCTACGATATCCCAGTCTTTTAATATGCCGTTATTACTTTTATTCACTGGCAATATATTATGATATGCCTGATATAGTGCTGTACGCAAAAAATCATTCATAGCACCGTCAACAATCGCAAAAGATTTATTTTCATTTTGTTTTAAAAACTCAACTTTAGTAACAAAAATACCTGCATTTGCTACTATAGCTCTGCCGGGCTCGAGAATAATTTCGCAATTTAAATGTTTAGTTTTTAATAAAATTTGTTTGACATATGTTTTAATATCAATAGTTTTATTATTATTATAATTTACGCCAACACCGCCACCTAAATCTAGATGTTTGATATTAATATTATGATTTTTTAGCTTAGTAACTAAAATTAAAATTTTATCTATAGCATCTAAAAATGGAGCTAATTCTGTAATTTGTGAGCCTATATGACAATCAATTCCTACAATATTAACATTTGGATTTTGCTTTGCCTTTAAATAAACCTTTAACACCTCATCAATATCAATACCAAATTTATTTTCTTTTAATCCAGTTGATATATAAGGATGAGTTTTAGCATCTATATTTGGATTTACTCTAAAAGAAATGTTGGCGATTTTATTTAATTTTTTTGCTATTTCTGTAATTAAGTTAAATTCAGCAATGGATTCAATATTTATGCATTTTATTCCTAATTTTAGTACTTTTTCTATTTCGATTGAATTTTTGCCTACTCCTGAAAACACTACTTTTTTTAAATCGCCGCCAGCTACAATAACCCTTTGCAATTCTCCTATAGAAAGCACATCGAAACCTGCATTTAATTTTGCTAGAGAATTTAATACTGCTAGATTAGAATTTGCTTTGACAGAATAACAGATTAAATGCGGATAATTATCAAATGAACTATCAAAACTATTATAGTTTTCTAAAATTTTAGTTTGCGAATAAACATAAAGAGGCGAGCCATAAAGCTCCACTAAATCAGTTATAGCAACAGATTCACAATTTAATATTTGATTTTTATAAGAAAAACTCAAAATGTATCATAGTTATAATTAAATATAACCTAAGATTATACAGTTTTAGATTTACTATTTTACTTTGATAATATTTCTATAATAGTTGCTGATAATTCACTTTTCTCTTTTATTGGCTCTAAATCTCCTGTTCTGCCGCAGCCAGAAATATGAATTAAAAACAATATAAGTATCATTAATTTATACATTTTTGATTAATTATAAATTGTTAGTCATTTATTAATTTTTTTAATAATTTAATAAATGATTTTCTTTCAATATTAAATGCTCCTAAACTTTTCAAGTAAGGATTTTCTACCTGACAGTCAACTAATAAATAATTAGTATTTTTCAATAAATAAACAAATGCAATTTTTGAAGCATTACTTACATAAGAAAACATTGATTCTCCAAAAAATACCTTATTGATAGCGATGCCATATAATCCTCCTACTAAATCATTATCTTGATAAACCTCAATAGATTTTGCATAACCTTCTTTATTGAGCCTATTATAAGCAATTACAATATCTTTATTAATCCAAGTATTAGTTTGATTTTTGCGTTTAATATATTTACAACTATTTATAACTTTAGAAAAATTAGTATTAATTCTAATCTCAAATATATTGCTTTTTATAATTTTTTTTAAACTTTTGGAAATATGTAAGCTATCTTTAGTTGCTATCATTCTAGGATTAGGACTGTACCATAGTATAGGCTCGCCTTCTGTATACCAAGGAAATATTCCATTAGAATAGGCATTTAATAATCTATTAGTTGATAATTCTCCCCCTACTGCTACTAAACCATTTGGTTCTTTTAAGGCTAATTCAACATCTGGAAAAGGTGTATTTTTTGTAGAGATTAAAAAGTATTCTGGTATTTTAATCTCCATTTTTTATAATTGCTTTTACCATGTATAAAGCAGCTATACTTCTAGCTTCGGTTATGTCTTGCCTATAAACCAAAGAATCTAATTCTGATAATTTATGTTTAACTACTTCTAGTGGCTCAGGCTCATCGCCATCAAAAGATTTAGCTTTATATAAATCTCTAGCAAGGATTATATGAGTGGCGCTTGATTGATAATTAGGAGCTAATGTCATAGTTTTAATAAACTTTAAATCTTTTGCTGCATAACCTACTTCTTCCATTAATTCTCTATTGGCGGCCTCAATTGGTTTTTCATTATCGTCAATTTTACCTTTGGCTAATGCTAATTCATAACGCTCGGTACCAACAGCATACTCGTAAACCATAATCACAGTATCATCATCAAGCATAGGCACGATAAGTACTGCGCCGTTACTTGATGAATTTAATCTTTCGTATTTTCTTTTTTGTTTATTAGAAAATTCAAGATCTACGGTTTCAATATTAAAAATTTTAGTTTTAGCAGCGGTTTGAACATCTAAAATTTTAGGCTTTTTAAACATAATTAACTATAAAGTTTTTTATAAATAGCACTTAATTATTGATTAGATTTTAAAGATTCAACTACTAAATCACCCATTTCGTTAGTACCTATTATTTTATCTTTAGAAGTAGCTATATCTTTTGTACGATAACCTTGCTCTAATACATCTTCTACTGCTTTTTCGATTTTATCAGCTAGTAATGAATTATTTAGTGAATAACGCAACATCATAGCTACTGATAAAATTGTAGCTAAAGGGTTAGCAATATCTTTACCTGCTATATCTGGAGCTGCGCCGTGAATAGGCTCGTACATACCAAAACCATCTTCATTAATTGATGCTGATGGCAACATACCAATTGAACCAGTTAGCATAGCAGCACAGTCTGACAATATATCACCAAATAAATTTGAAGTAACAATAACATCAAATTGTTTAGGCTGTCTTACTAACTGCATTGCTGCATTATCAACATACATATGAGAAAGTTTAACATCTGGATAATCTTTTGCTACTTCAGTCATAACTTCACGCCATAATTCACAAACTTCTAAAACATTAGCTTTATCAACCGAACAAACATTTTTATTACGAAGCCTGGCAATTTTAAATGCAGAATGGCCAATTCTTCTAATTTCTGACTCAGAATAAGTAGCGGTATTAAAGCCATATCTTTGATTATTATCTTGTTTAATACCGCGAGGCTTACCGAAATAAATTCCTGCAACTAATTCTCTTACAATTATTATATCTAATCCAGCTACAATTTCTTTTTTTAAAGTTGAGCTATCTGCAAGCGTTGAATATAAAATAGCAGGACGAATATTTGCAAATAAATCCATTTGCGAACGTATTCCAAGTAAACCTTTTTCTGGGCGTAATTCTCTAGCTAAGCTCTCCCATTTATAACCACCTACAGCACCTAACAATATTGAATCACATTGTTTAGCATCATCTATGGTTTTATCAGGAAGAGGATTGCCTGTTTTGTCATAAGCACTACCACCTATCAATCCATGAACTAATTCCATTTCCAGCGCTTGATATTGATTAAGATAATTTATAACTTTAAGTGCTTGGTTTACAATTTCTTTACCAATTCCGTCGCCGGGTAAAATAAGTACTTTTGACATTTAAATTTCAACCATATCAAAATCAGATTTATTAGCACCGCAATCTGGACAAACCCAATCTTCTGGAACATCTTCCCATTTTGTTTTAGGATTAATTCCTTCTTCTGGAATACCTAAATTTTCATCATATATCCAGCCACAAATTCTACATTTATACTTTACAAATTCTGTCATTTTATCAATATAGTTATTTAATTAAAGATTGTCAGCATTATTAGCTAAATATTCTGCCACTCCTTCTGGAGTATCTTTCATACCTTCATCACCTTTATTCCAGCCAGCAGGACATACTTCGCCGTTTTCATTGTGAAAGTTTAGTGCATCAACCATGCGTAACATTTCATCAACATTTCTTCCTAATGGCAAATCATTTACTACTTGATGACGCACATCGAAATTTTCATCAATAAGAAATGAAGCTCTAAGGGCAACGCCATTTGGATGCTCTATTCCATATGATTGCATAATAGAATGATTAGTATCAGCTACTAAAGGAAAATCAATACTTCCTAAGCCGCCATCTTTAGTATTCGTATTACGCCAAGCATTGTGAGTAAATTGCGAATCAATTGAAATACCAACAACTTTGACGCCTTTAGAATCAAATGCGTCTACTCTACTATTATGTGCCAAAATTTCTGAAGGACAAACAAAAGTAAAGTCTAACGGATAAAAAAACAATACTATTTTGCTACCTTTAAGATTAGATAATTTAAAATCTTCAACTATAGTTCCATCTGCTAAAACTGCTGCTGCTGTAAAATCAGGAGCCTGTTTCGTTACTAAAACACTCATTTTTATTCTCCATAAATATAAAAATTTACATTATACATTTATGAATGTTTATTATTTAAAAAATAAGCGATTAAAATATTAAATGTTATGTTAAAAATTTATAATACTTTAAGCGCTAAGAAAGAAACTTTTTACCCTATTAATCAAAAACAAATTGGAATATATGTCTGCGGAATGACAGTTTATGATTATTGTCATATAGGACATGCCCGTATACTGGTAATGTTTGATGTTATTGTAAGGCATTTAAGAAGAAACTTTCCTAGTGTTAAATATGTACGCAATATTACAGATATTGACGATAAAATTATTAACCGCTCTATAGAAAATAAAGAACCTATCCAAACAATAACCGAGCGCTTTATAAAAGCTATGCACGAAGATGAAAAATCTCTTTATGTATTAGCTCCAGATGTTGAGCCGCGTGCAACTGATTCAATAGATCAAATTCTTTATATAATTGAATCATTAATGAAAAAAAATATTGCATATCAAGGAAATAATGGTGATATATATTATTCTGTGCGTAACTTTGAAAATTATGGCAAGCTTAGTAAAAAAAAACTAGATGAGCTAAAAGCTGGCAATAGGGTTAATATAGACACAAATAAAAAAGACCCACTGGATTTTACATTATGGAAAATAGCAAAACCTAATGAGCCGAGCTGGGAGTCTCCTTGGGGTGCTGGCAGACCCGGTTGGCATATAGAATGTTCTGCTATGTCAACATATCATTTAGGCAATAATTTTGATATTCATGGCGGAGGAATTGACTTAGTATTTCCTCATAATGAAAATGAAATAGCCCAATCAGAAGGAGCAAATAGTTGCTCTTTTGCTAATAACTGGATCCATGTTGGTTTTGTTAATATTAATGATGAAAAGATGAGTAAATCTTTAAATAATTTCCATACTATACGCGATGTATTGAAAAAATATGACGGACAAACTATTCGTTATTTTATTATAAGCAGCCATTATCGTAGCCCCCTTAACTTTAGTTATGATAATCTTGACAAGGCAAAATCATCTCTTAGGCGTCTTTATACTGCCATTCGGGGATTAGATGCATCAGAATCTTCAATGAATGAAATATCAATGCGTTTTGATTATGCAACAAATTTCAATAAAGCCCTTAATGATGATTTTAATACCCCAATAGCGCTTAGTATTTTATTTGACATAGCTAAAAAAATTAACTCACAACGCGAAAAAGATATACAACAAGCACAAGCTTTATCTAAATTAATGAAAAAACTAGGATCTTATTTAGGAATATTAACAACAGATGCAGATGTATTTTTAAAACAAGGTTGTGATATTTCCGCTCAAGAAATTGACAAAAAAATTAAACTAAGAAATGCTGCAAAAGCTAAAAATGATTTTTCTTTAAGCGACAAAATAAGAGATGAATTATTACAATTTAAAATAATTTTAGAAGATAAAAGTGATGGCACAACAAGTTGGCGTATCAAATGACTGTTTTTAATGAATACGCCAAATATTATGACTTACT
>CAKMYR010000013.1 GCA_929200175.1 uncultured Gammaproteobacteria bacterium | reverse complement strand
TTCAAGCATTAATCATCCAATTCCACTTAATACTAATGCTAATATTAACAAACAAGGGCAAAACTTTTTATTAAATATAAATATTAAATAGTTTATAAATTTATTTATATCTAGTATTTTTTTGAAAATGTAACATAAATACAAAACTAATTACAAGCGGCATTGAAAAAAGATAAAAATTATAATTGAAATCCATTATCTTGCGTTAATAAAAAATTCAAACCTTAAAAGCTTAAGCTAAGTTAAAAAATAATAAAAGGTTAAATTTTCAATTAATAAACAGTTAAAATTTGTATATTAGATAGTTCTAGTTAAAGTGATATGTTGAAAATTGAAATAAATAATAAAATAGTTAGTGCTAATAAAGGCGAGATGTTAATCGCTGTTACTGATAGAGAAGGCATTAATGTCCCAAGATTTTGTTACCATAAAAAATTATCAATAGCAGCTAATTGTCGTATGTGCTTAGTTGATATTGAAGGTAGTCCCAGCCCTCAACCTGCTTGTTGTACTCCAATTTCAGAAGGAATGAAAGTAAATACTAATAATAAAAAAACCAAAACTAGCCAGCAAGCAGTTATGGAATTTTTATTAATTAATCACCCATTAGATTGTCCGATTTGTGATCAAGGCGGTGAATGTGAATTACAAGATGTAGCAATGAGTTACGGTTCTGATGTTTCATACTTTAATGAAGGTAAAAGAATAGTTGCTGATAAAGATATAGGGCCTTTAATTCAAACAGATATGACTAGATGTATACATTGTACTCGTTGTGTTCGTTTTGGTGTTGAAGTTGCTGGCATTATGGAAATGGGAGGCACTGGTCGTGGTGAAAATCTAAAGATAGAGCCTTTTTTAAAAGAAGGAATTAATTCTGAATTATCAGGAAATATGATTGATGTATGTCCAGTAGGAGCATTAACTTCAAAGCCATTTCGTTATGAATTAAGGTCTTGGCAGATGAATTCAATTCCTAATATTGCAAGACATGACTTGGTTGGTTCTAATATATATACTCAAATTTATAAAAATAAAGTTAAACGAGTTGTTGCTAAAGATAATGATAATATCAATGAAACTTGGATATCTGATAGAGATCGTTTTTCGTATGAAGGTTTATCAAGTGAAAATAGGTTATTAAAAGCACAAATTAAAGTAGAAGGAGAGTTAAGAGAAGTTGAATGGAATGTTGCCTTAGATTTTGCTATTAGAGGATTAAAAAAACATATTATCAACAATAATCAAGCTAATCGGTTAGGTGCTTTAGCATCGAATACAGCAAATCTTGAAGAATTTTATTTGTTAAAAAAACTTTTAAAAGAACTAGGTTCTGAAAATCTAGATTATCGTTTAAATGTTAAAAATCCAGATGACTTTGTAAGTCCTAAGTCTAATATTAAGCTAAAAGAATTAGAAAATATTGATTATGCTATTGTTATTGGCTCTAATCCTAGATTAGAACAACCTATGATTAATAATAGGTTGCGTAAAGCAGTATTAGCTGGCGCTATTATTGATGTGATTAATGTTATGGAATTTGACTTTAATTATGAGCTTAATTCTGAGAATATTATTTCGGCAAATGATATAGCAGGCACCTTAGCTTCTGTATTGTGTTCAATTATCAATAACAAAGCAGAGTCTTTACCAGATTACTTAAAAAATATTAAAACCAGTACATTAGCTAAAGATTTAGCTAATAAATTAATCAATGCTAATAATCCAGTAATAATAATTGGCGAGCATATTATTAATAATTATCAAATTTCAAATATTGTTAATTTAATTACTGAAATAACCGAAAAAACTAATAGTAGTACTCTTTATATTACAAATACAGCTAATTCAATGGCAGCTGATTTAGTTGGCTTTATTCCTAGTAAAAATGGGCTTGATGTTAATTCTATGCTTGAGTCTTCTCTAAAGGCATATATTTTATTAGATATATATCCTGACTATGATTTTTATGATTCTTTAAATGCAGTTGATAAACTAAAAAATGATGATACATTTATTATTGCTTTAAATAGCTTTAAAGATGAGAAAGTTGCGCAATATTCTGATGTTATATTACCAATTGCTAATTTTTATGAAACCCCCGGCTCGCATGTAAATATTGATTCAAATATACAATCTTTTAAAGCAGCAGTAAATCCAATTGATAATGCTAAACCAGCTTGGAAAATATTAAAAGCACTGGCTGATTTATTAGAATTATCTGATTTTGATTATACTAATTGTTCTCAAATAACTAACGAGATAAAACAATATAATTACAAATCACAAGAAAATAATAAAATTATTGATTTAAAGCCTGAAAATAACGAAATTAGTATTATTAAACAAAAATCACATTATGCTAATGATGCCCTACTAAGAAATGCTAAATCTTTACAAAAAACTAATCTTGGCAAGATAAATAATGCTTTTATGAATTATAAAGTTGCAAAAAAGCTAAAATTAAAAGATGGTCAAAACTATTTAGATTCAGAGGTAGTTATAACTGATAAGATAGCAGATGATTGTGTATTTATTAATATGAATAAAATTAAGAACAAAATATAATTATGGAATTATGGCAATCATTTGTTAATTGGCTAGATCTTGCAATTCCTTGGTTTGATGGTGCTGTTGCTAATATGTTAATTATTTTAATTAAATCAATAGCGCTTGTAATGCCGCTTATGCTAGCAGTAGCTTATTTCACTTATGCTGAACGCAAGATTATTGGTTATATGCAATTAAGAGTAGGTCCTAATAGGGTAGGCCCTAGAGGTTGGCTCCAACCTATAGCTGATGCTTTAAAGTTGATGACTAAAGAGATTATATTTCCTAGTAAGTCCAATATATATTTATTTTTATTAGCGCCTGTATTGGCGATTGCGCCAGCTATTGCGGTTTGGGCTGTTATTCCTTTTGATAAGGGTATTTATGTTACTAATTTAGATGTTAGTTTATTATATGTTTTAGCAATTGGTTCAATTGGGGTCTATGGCATTATTTTAGCAGGCTGGGCATCTAACTCTAAATATCCATTGTTAGGTGCATTACGCAGTGCATCTTTATTAGTTTCTTATGAGATTGTAATAGGATTTGCTTTGGTAACAGTGGCTATGATTGCTGGTAGCGTTAATCTTAATACTATTGTTGAAGCTCAAAGAGGAAGTATTATTCATTGGTATTGGATACCTTTATTGCCTATGGTTATTATATTTTTTATATCTGCATTGGTAGAAACAAATCGTGCGCCTTTTGATGTAGTAGAAGGAGAGAGCGAAATAGTAGGTGGCACCCATGTAGAATATTCTGGCATGACATTTGCGGTATTTTTTTTGGCAGAATACGCTAATATGATTTTTATGTCTGTACTTACTGTAATTATGTTTTTTGGCGGTTGGCATTCGCCATTTGAAAATATTTTGTATCTTGAGCAATTATTTTCTTGGGTTCCTGGAATTATTTGGTTATTAATTAAAACAACTTTTTTTATGTTTTTATATTTATGGATTCGTGCTACTTTTCCGCGTTTTCGTTATGATCAAATTATGCGTTTATCTTGGAAAGTATTCTTACCAATAACGATTGTTTGGATTTTTGTTGTTGCTTTAATGACACAATTAAAATTAGCACCATGGTTTTAAAGGGGGTTTTATGATTAAAAAAATTAAAAAAATAGTTAAAGATTTTAGCTTAGGTGAGTTGCGTGGAGGCTTGAAAATAACCGCTAAGGAATTAGTCAATAAAAAAGTTACAATCCAATTTCCTGAAGAAAGAACCCCAATATCTCCGCGCTTTAGAGGATTACATGCATTAATGCTTTATCCTAACGGAGAAGAGCGTTGTATTGCTTGTAAATTATGCGAAGCTGTTTGTCCTGCCAATGCTATTACTATTGAATCAGAATTAAGAAGTGATAATACTAGGCGTACTACTAGATATGACATTGATTTATTTAAATGTATTTTTTGTGGTTTTTGTGAAGAGGCTTGTCCTGTTGATGCTATTGTTGAAACTCAAATTTTTGATTATGTTTTTGAATCGAGAAAAGGCAGTGTAATTAATAAAGAAAATTTAATTGAAGTAGGCAAAAAACATAAAGATTCAATAATTAAAGCTAAATCTGAAGATTTAAAGTATATTATATAAACTAGACTCACATCTTAAGATGTTGTTTTTTAAGTGTTTTTTACAAATTTATTATTATGATTGATGATTTTAAAAAGTCCCTATACATAGGAGGGAAATGGTTAAAAGGAGAATCTTGTATTGCTAATACAAATCCATCCGATATTAAAGATACAATTGGTGAGTTTGCACAAGCTAGTAGTAAGCAAGTACAACAAGCCATTGACTGTGCTAATCTTGCACAACCAGCATGGGAAAATACTAGTTTAGAGCAAAGACAAAAAATTTTACATAGTATTGGTGATGAAATGATAGAGCGTTGCGATGAGCTAGGAACTTTACTTTCTCGTGAAGAAGGCAAGGTTTTTGCAGAAGGAAGAGGTGAAATTTATCGTGCAGGACAGTTTTTTCATTATTATGCAGCAGAAATTCTGCGTCAAATTGGCGATATAGCAAATTCTGTTCGTCCTAATGTTGCAGTAGAAGTTACACGTGAAGCTGTAGGAGTGGTAGCTATTATATCTCCTTGGAATTTTCCTACCGCAACAGCTGTTTGGAAAATTGCACCAGCTCTTGCTTTTGGTAATAGTGTTATATGGAAACCTGCTAATTTAACTCCTGCTAGTGCTGTAGCTTTAACTGAAATCATCCACAAAAAAGGAGTGCCTCAAGGAGTGTTTAATTTATTATTAGGTAGCGGTAATACAGTTGGCGATGCTTTAATTAATTCTCCTAAAATAGATGCGGTTAGTTTTACTGGATCAGTTGATACTGGGCGCAAAATAGCTGTTGCGACAGCAGCTAATTTTGTTAAATGTCAATTAGAAATGGGAAGCAAAAATTCTTTAGTTATTGCTGATGATGCCGATATTAATATTGCTGTTGAATCTACAGTAATAGGAGCTTATTCTGGGACAGGACAAAAATGTACAGCCTCATCTAAATTAGTTGTTATGTCTGCTATTTATGATAAATTTATTGATGCTTTATTAAAAAAAATACAAACTATAAAAGTAGGACATGCCTTAGATAAAAATTCATCTATAGGACCAGTTGTTGATGAAAAGCAATTAATGAGTAATTTAGATTGGGTTGATAAAGCTAAAAAAGAAGGTGCAGAATTAATTTTTGGAGGCAAAAAATTATCATTAGAACATGATGGTTATTATATGGAGCCAACATTATTTATTAATACTAAAAACGAATGGAGTATTAATCAAGAAGAAGTTTTTGCTCCTTTAGCTTGTGTGATTAAAGTTGATGATTTTGAAGAAGCTATTAAAGTTGTGAATGATACTCGTTTTGGTTTGTCGGCTGGCATTATTACTAAAAGTCTTAAATATAGTACTATTTTTAAACAAAAAATACAAACTGGATGCGTGATGGTAAATTTACCTACAGCTGGAACTGATTACCATGTTCCTTTTGGAGGGCGTAAAGAATCAAGTTTTGGACCTCGTGAACAAGGTCAGTATGCTAAGGAGTTCTACACAATAGTTAAAACAAGTTATCAGAAATCTTTTTAGAGGAAATAAATGTATCAAAATGCTTTTGTTATTGATGGGTTGGAATATTGTAAGGCTGATAGAAGTTATTTTGAATCATTGCAAAAAGGCGGTATAACTGCTGTTCATGTTACTATTGTATACCATGAAAACGCTAGAGAGACTTTAACTCGTTTTGCAGAATGGAATCGTTTTTTTGAAGATCATAACGACATTATTATTCCTGTAATGTCTGTTAATGATATAGAAGTTGCTAAAAAAACAAATAAGGTTGGTATTTTTTTTGGTGCTCAAAATTGCTCTCCTATTGACGATGAAATTGGTTTAGTAGAAGTTATGCGTAAGCAAGGATTGCTTATTATGCAATTAACTTACAATAATCAAAGTTTGCTTGCTAGTGGTTGTTATGAAAAAAATGATAGTGGTGTTACTAATTTTGGCAAACAAGTTATAAGCGAAATGAATAGAGTTGGCATGATAATAGACATGTCTCATAGTGCTGAAAAATCAACATTAGAAACTATAGAAATTTCCAAAAAACCTATCTGTATAAGTCATGCTAATCCTAGTTTTGCAGTACAAGCATTGAGAAATAAATCAAATGATGTGTTAAAATCATTAATAAATAGTAATGGATTTTTTGGATTTAGCCTTTATCCATTTCATCTGCCAAATAATATAAATTGTAGTTTAGATGAATTTTGTCAGATGATTTACAAAACCGCAGATTTACTTGGCAATGTTGAAAATTTGGGTATAGGCAGTGACTTATGTCTTGGGCAGCCATTAAGTATTTTAGAATGGATGCGTAATGGTAAATGGTCAAAAAAAATGAATTATGGAGAAGGTTCTAAGGATAATGCTTGCTGGCCTGATCCACTGAAATGGTTTGCTTCACCTGCTGATATGATAAATGTATATAAAGGACTTATCAAATGTGGATTTAGTGAATCTGATGCCGATAATATTATCGGCAATAACTGGTTTAGATTTTTACAAAAAAATCTTTAAACTTATTTTTAACTTTATAATCTTTTGAAGGAGGATATATGGAAAAAACAGAAGAAATATTAAAGCTAGATAAACCAACATTTGCTATTAGCGGTGGCTTTTTGTGCATTTTTATAATTTTTGCTTTATTTAGTACAGAAAATTTATCAGCTATGGTAAACGCTGGATTTGGCTGGTCTATTAAGTACTTTGGTGCATATTGGCAATTGCTATTATTGGCAACTTTTATTATTGGATTATTTTTAGCTATTTCTAATAAAGGAGATGTAGTTTTAGGGAATATAGAAAAACCTGAATTAACTCGTTTTTCTTGGACTGCTATTATAATGTGTACCTTGCTTGCTGGAGGAGGGGTTTTTTGGGCTGCTGCTGAGCCTATAGCTCATTTTGCTTTCCCACCACCTTTGTATGGAGACGCTGAGCCTTTACAAAAAGCTATTAATGCTTTATCACAATCGTTTATGCATTGGGGATTTTTAGCTTGGGCTATTTTAGGTATTTTATCTTCTATTGTGTTGACACATTTACACTATGATAAAGGGCTGCCTTTAAAACCAAGAACTTTATTGTATCCTATTTTTGGTGATAAAGTCATTACTGGTCCTTGGGGAGCTATTATTGATGGAGCTAGTATTATTGCTGTTGCTGCTGGTACTATTGGTCCAATTGGCTTTTTAGGATTGCAAGTTAGTCATTCTTTAAATCATTTATTTGAATTACCGAATAACTTTTTTATGCAGGCCTTAGTAATAGTTTTAGCGGTATTAGTTTATATATTCTCAGCTATTTCTGGTGTAAATAAAGGCATTAAATTACTTAGTCGTTACAATGTAATGTTAGCGGTAGGGCTTATATGCTTTATTCTAATTTTTGGACCTACTCAGTTTATTATTAATGGTTATGTAGAAGGCGTTGGTACTATGATTACTAATTTTATTCCTATGGCTACATTTCGTGCTGATGAAGGATGGTTAGGATGGTGGACAGTATTCTTTTGGGGATGGTTTATGGGTTATGGACCTATGATGGCGATTTTCATTACTCGTATCTCTAGAGGTCGTACTATTCGTGATCTTATTATTACTATTAGTATTCTTGCTCCACTTATCACAATGTTTTGGTTTTCTATTGTTGGAGGTAGTGGATTATATTTTGAAATTTTAAACCCTGGATCTATAACTGAAGCTTTTAAAGGATTTAATCTTCCAGCTACATTACTAGCTATTACTACTCAATTTCCTTTAGGTTATTTAATTTCTATACTGTTTTTAATTTTGACATCGATATTCATTATTACTACTGGCGATTCAATGACATATACTATTAGCGTGGTAACTAGTAATAGTACTCAGCCTGACTCAAGAGTTCGTATTTTTTGGGGAATTTTAATGGGTACTATGGCGATTTTATTAATTTCATTAGGTTCTGGCGGCATTAGTGCTTTACAATCTTTTATTGTAATTACTGCTGTTCCTGTATCTTTGATTTTACTTCCTTCTTTATGGAATTCTATCAATATTGCTAATCAAATGAAAAAAGATCAGTCTTTATAATACTAAAATAGACAGCAGCTCTTGAATAAAATACAATAATTTTTCAAGAGTTGCTGTAACTATATTATCAATTATACTTATGCGTGATCCATCTATAGTAATGGACATAAAAAGATTGTCTTCAATGCATCAAACTTGCATGAGCTTTTCTCGTAGTACATTAAGAGAAATAAAAAATAAAAAATGGATTATTAATAAAGCTAAGTTCGATTTAGATTTGAATGGCTATGGATATTCTATATATAGTATAAATTCTAATAATGCTAAATATAATATCGTTATTTTTTCACAATTTATTGAAGACAAAGATAGAAATGATCGTGTTATTGCTGAAAAATGGGATATTACTTTTGCCTTAGTAAAAGGAGAAATTACTAAAGAGCGTTTAAGTCATATGCAAGAAAATGTTCCTTTACAAGAAAAAGGAAGAAATGACGACTATGTAATAATTCTTTCTAGAGCTAATAAAAGTAAGCGTATTTTTGATCATATTGTGAAAAGCTTATCAAAAGGGAAACAGCCTGATTTAAATTTGGTAACAGAAGTGGGTTATGTGCTTAGAACCACAGCAGTTTATGGCAATGGTAAGTTTGGAATTGTTGATTTTAATAAACTACAAGAAAATGATGATTTTAAATTTTCATTTAGTGCACAAATGTGCTCTTTATATGTTTTGCGTCAGTTTAGTATTGATTTAGTAAATTATTTAGCAAAAAAAGAAGGGGGAGATAACGCTGTTACCCTTGATATTAATATTCAAAGATATATAGGTATTGGTAATTCTACCGGCTTAGGCATGGCGCCTTTTCTTGTTCGTCATCCTAAAATTATTAATAAGTGGATTACTAATAGAGAAATAGCTATAACGCGTGCAAAAAATATTGAAATTAATAGCGATGCTTTAAATACTTTTAAAAAATTATTAAATAAAGCTTATACTCATTTTTTTATACATAAAGTTTCATATGAAAATCAACAGAAAATTAATTTACAAATTTGCCATGATTTAAAAAAAATATTAGTTGATTTAGATAATATTAAAACTAATTCTTTATGGCAAAATGTAATAGATAAAAGCGCTAATTATAGTATTGAGATACAAGAAATAGTATTAGCTTGCTTGCTTGAAGTTAATTCGCATGTTACTTATGATTTAGTTAGCGACACCAATATAGAAGAGGAATATTATTTAGATAAAATTCTTACAATTGGTGATATCCAAAAATTAATTTTTAATCGTTACCAATGGGCTATAAAAATTGATTTTGCTAATCCTGAAAATAAATATTGGTTTTGGTATTGTTCTTCTGAAAAATCAGAGCCTCGTATTGGAATAAGAGGCATTGATGTCGGAGAAGAAAAAGAAGTATTTTTAGATATCGCAAGGCAGATTAATGATTTTTATAAAAAAATAAAAAGTTTAAATCCTAAAGAATCTCTAGCTGAATTTTTATTTTTAAATCCTAAGTATCACTATATAGCTAATAGAATTCATAATTTAGGTAATTCTACTATGGGAGAAATTCAAGTTAATATACTTAGCAAAAATAACTCTCCGCTTTATTTATTAAGATGTAAGTTATCAATTTTAGGCGCTACTAGATTTAGTCCTTGTTCTGATAAATGGCTACAGGTAGTTTTTTTTCAAGGAGCTCCTTTGTTAAGTGAGTCAAATGATAATTCTATTTTTCCTATACCCCAAGATATTTTGGCTTGAATTATGAAGGTTACTTATAATGAATTAACCATGTTGGTTTACAATGCCATTCATTCTTTAAAGTTAGAATTAGGAGATATAGATCGCATAACTTTAATGGTAATTGAGCTAGAATTGGTTGGTTTAAATGGGGTTAAAAATATTACTGACATTTTGGAAAACCTTACAATAAATGATAATCTTGTTGAAAAAATTAAATCTCCAAAATTTCATAAAAATAAAATAAGTTTTAATTTACAAAGTATTAGTATTATTTTTTACGCTAATATTTTGGTTTATTATTTAAGGGAAAAATTATTACACAAAGATTATATTTCTTGTGTTATTGAAAACACTAGTGATTTTTTGTTTGCTTATAATGAATATAAGATTTTTGCAGAAAATGGTTTTTTTGTAAAAGCTAGTTGGATAGATAATAATCAAAATGTTTGCTATGAAATAAGCCCTGAAGACCCTCAGCCAACATTATATTTTTCTGATAATAATTCTAATAAAAATACTAGTAATATTGAATTAATAATAAGTAAAAACATAATAGCTAAGACTAAAGATAATTTTACTAGTTATATTAGTTGTGATGCTTTACAGAAAATTAAAAAAGACAAATTATCAAAAGGGATAGATATTAGTTCTAATGATTGGCAAAGGTTAAAAAATATTTATGCCAAAGGTTTAGTAGAAGATACTGAAGAATCTCGTAAAGGGGCTGGAGCTTAATAGTTATAAAATATTTGTAAATTTGGTTAAGTAAATTTTATATACTTAACAAATTTAGCTAAAATACAATTATATAATAGTTCGAATTAGATATTAGTACTTAAAGTATAATTTGGCAATATGTTTATTAGTTTTTATATGAAAATAAAGAATTAGATAAAAAATCAACACATTTTAACAGCAGCAGAATTTAATTTTAGTTGCTGTGTGTTAATAAGATAAAGATGTTAAAAATTATAAAAAAGTACTTAAATTTTATACAAAATCCACTAGTAGTGAGAGCTTAGTTTATGCTAAGTAAAATTATACGATGTTGAATCAAAAAATTATAAAAAATCTATATTTTGGTATGACAAAGTAGCTAATTTAGGTTTTATATATCGTAAAAGTAAAGGAGTAAAAATTAACTATGAAAAAATATTTTATTGGCGTAAAAAAACAGCTGATAACAATAATTTTTTATGCGAAGTAGTTACAGAAAATTATGTATTTAGAAGGATTAGAAGCATTACAAGATATGGAAAATGCTAAGAAATTTATTAATAATGCATATCAAGGTGATGATAAAGAAGTATCCAAAAATGCTTTTAATGTCTGGAAAAAGTATTGTTTTGATCTTTTAGGATAAACAGAATATGTTATTTATTCAAATATTATTTTATGTTTTTGGATTTTTACTTATTGTTAGTTCTTTAGCGATGATTTTGGCTCGTAATTCTGCTAAATCAGTATTGTTTTTAATTCTTACATTTTTTTCTGCCGCTAGTATTTGGATCTTATTAGAAGCAGAATTTTTAGCTATAACCTTAATTCTAGTTTATGTAGGAGCGGTTATGGTGTTATTTTTGTTTGTAATCAAAATGCTTGATATTGATAAATCAACATTAAAGGCTAAGTTTACTGGTTATTTACCTCTTGGAGTTGCAGTAGCTGCTATTGTTATTATTGAGATGGCATTAGTGTTAGGAAGTAAGCAATTCGGACTCCATAAATTTTCTTTGCCAGAAAGACATCCTTCTGATTATAGTAATATCACAGAGTTAGCTATGCAGTTATATACTTCTTATGTTTATCCTTTTGAATTAGCTGCTGTGCTTTTATTAATTGCTATTATTTCTAGTATAACTTTAGTACATAGAAGTGATGGTAAACGCAAAAGTCAATCAGTATCAGCTCAAGTTAATGTTAAGGCTAAAGATAGAATTCGTGTTGTTAAAATTGATTCTAAAATAAATGGTGTAAAAAATGATTAGTTTAAGTGATTATTTAATTTTAAGTGCTATTATTTTTTGCATAGGGCTAGCTGGCATTTTCATAAATCGTGCTAATATTATTATTCTGCTTATGTGTATTGAACTTATTTTATTAGCAGTTAACACTAATTTTATTGCTTTTTCTTATTTTTTGGGTGATGAGGCAGGGCAAATTTTTGTATTTTTTATTCTCACTGTTGCAGCAGCTGAAGTATCAATAGGATTAGCTATTTTGACTTTATTATTTAGAAATTCAGGCTCAATTAGTGTTGATGTAATTAGTAACTTGAAAAGATAATGAAAAATGTTTACTTAACAATAGTATTTGCTCCTTTGCTTGGAGCTATTATTGCTGGATTTTTTGGGAAAAAATTAGGAAATAAAATAACCCATAATATAACTATTCTATTTGTTTTAATTTCTACTTTAATGTCTTTTTATGTTTTTAATCACCATGTATTAAATCAAGGAGAAGTTTTTAATCAAAATATTTACACTTGGATGCAAATTGGTAATCTTGATATTAGTGTAGGATTTTTAGTTGATAATCTAACATCAATTATGCTTGTAGTGGTTTCATTTGTTTCTCTTATGGTTCATATATATACAATTGGTTATATGCATGGAGATGAGGGTTATACTAGATTTTTTAGTTATATATCGTTATTTACTTTTGCAATGTTTATGCTGGTTATTAGCAATAACTTTATGCAGTTATTTTTTGGCTGGGAGGCCGTTGGCTTGGTATCTTATTTATTAATTGGTTTTTGGCATCATAAAGAAAGTGCAGTGCAAGCTAATTTAAAAGCATTTTTAGTTAATCGTGTTGGTGATTTTGGATTTTTGTTAGGCATAGCTTTAATATTAAGTTTTAGTGGCTCGCTTGATTATGCACAAGTTTTTTCACAGCTTGATGGTATGATTAATCAACAACTTTGGGGGTTAGACTTAATTAGCGTTGCATGTTTATTATTATTTGTTGGCGCTATGGGTAAATCTGCACAAGTACCACTTCATGTTTGGTTGCCGGGCTCAATGGAAGGCCCTACTCCAATTTCAGCATTAATTCATGCAGCAACTATGGTAACTGCTGGTATTTTTATGGTTTCTCGCATGTCTCCTATGTTTGAACTTAGTGATGTTGCTTTAACAGTGGTTATGATAGTTGGGGCAATTACAGCTTTATTTATGGGGCTTTTGGGTATTGTCCAAAATGATATTAAAAAAATAGTAGCATATTCAACGCTTTCTCAATTAGGCTATATGACTGTTGCCTTAGGAGTAAGTGCATATTCAATAGCTATTTTCCATCTAGTTACTCATGCATTTTTTAAAGCATTATTATTTTTAGCAGCAGGCTCAATTATTGTAGCATTACATCATAATCAAGATATTAGAAAAATGGGCGGATTAAGAAAAAAAATGCCTATAACTTATTGGACTTCTTTGATTGCTACTTTAGCCTTAGTTGGATTTCCTGGATTTTCTGGATTTTATTCAAAAGACATGATTATTGAAGCTGTTCATTTTTCACAATTACCTTATGCTAATTTTGCTTATTTTGCAGTTGTATTGGGAGTATTTATTACTGCATTTTATTCTTTTAGAATGTTATTTATAGTTTTTCATGGAGAATCACGCCTTGATAGCGACACTCAAAAACATGTACGAGAATCACCTTTATCAATTACTTTTCCTTTAGTTGTGCTTGCTATTCCTTCTTTTATTATTGGATTTTTAATTATTGAGCCTATTTTATTTACTGGTTGGTTGGATAATGCTATTTCGGTAAATAAAGACCATGTTGCAATGGCAGAGTTAAAAAATCTATTTGATAGCCCTATTAGTATGATTGTTCATTCTTTACAAACACCACCATTTTGGTTTATGCTAGGAGGAGTTATAGTTGCTTGGATGCTTTGTCTTTATCGTGTTAAGTGGGCTAATTTTTTACAAAGAAAATTCAAAGCTATACATTATATGCTTGACTCTTTATATGGATTTGATCGTTTTAATCAAATAGTTTTTGTTGATGGGATTAAAAAGATTAGTAACATATTATGGAAAGTGTCTGATATGTCTTTAATTGATAAAATAATAGTTAATGGCGCTGCTAGATTAACCGGATTAACTGGATCAATTATGCGTAATATTCAAACAGGTTATATATATCATTATGCATTTTTTATGATTTGTAGCTTGCTAATTATTTTAGCTTGGGTTGTCATTAAAATATAATTAATTATTAAATATCTTAAATGGAACAAATATTACTTAGTTTATTAATTTGGTTGCCAATTTTAGGTGGGGTAGCAGTAATCCTTATTGGTAATAGTAGTTTAGCTTTAGCTCGTTGGGCGAGTATATTTATAGCTGTTGTTGTATTTATTATGTCAATTAAACTCTATACTGGGTTTGATAACTCAACTTATATGATGCAATTTGTAGAGCAAACTCAATGGATTTCATTTTTTAATATTAATTATCATATTGGAGTTGATGGTATTTCTATGCCGCTTATAATTCTTACTACATTTTCAACTGTTTTAATTATTATAGCTGGCTGGGAAGTCATTAAAAAACAAAATGCTCATTACATGGCAGCATTTTTAATGATGGAAGGTCTAATTATAGGTGTATTTTCTTCTTTAGACGCTATTTTATTTTATGTTTTTTGGGAAGCTTCTCTTATTCCAATGTTGCTTATTATTGGTATTTGGGGTGGAGATAATAGAGTTTATGCCGCAATTAAATTTTTCTTATATACATTTTTAGGATCTGTATGTATGTTGATTGCATTAATTTATATGTATAACAAGTCTGGCTCATTTTCTATTCTTAATATGCATAATTTAGGCATTACAGCAACAGAGCAGGCTTGGATTTTTTGGGCATTTTTTATAGCATTTGCGGTTAAGGTTCCAATGTTCCCAGTACATACTTGGTTGCCAGATGCTCATGTTCAAGCTCCGACTGGCGGCTCGGTTATTTTGGCTGCTATTATGTTAAAAATGGGAGGGTATGGATTTTTGCGTTTTTCGCTACCAATTACTCCAGATGCTTCATTAGAATTTTCAAACATAATTATTATATTATCGTTAATAGCAATTATTTATATTGCCTTTATAGCCTTAGTGCAAAGAGATATGAAAAAGCTTATTGCTTACTCATCAATTTCACATATGGGGTTTGTTACTTTAGGGATATTTGCATTATTTTTAGCTTATAAACCAAATTCAGCAGAAGCTGCATTATTAGGACTTAATGGTGCTATGGTACAGATGATTTCACATGGTTTTATTTCGGCTGCTATGTTTTTTATAGTTGGGGTATTGTATGATAGATTACATTCAAGAGAAATAGCAACTTATGGAGGAGTAATTAACTCAATGCCTAAATTTACTGGGTTTGCTGTGTTATTTGCTATGGCAAATGCAGGATTACCTGCAACTTCAGGATTTGTTGGTGAGTTTATGGTTATATTGGGAGTATTGCAAGCGAATATTTGGTATGCAGTTTTAGCAGCTATTACTTTAATTTTAGGAGCAGCTTATACTTTATGGATGGTTAAACGAGTATTTTTTGGCGCAATTACTAATAATGAAGTTAAAACTTTGCAAGATATTAATACAAGAGAATTTTTTATATTAGCAATATTAGCATTAGCAGTGCTAATTATGGGAATTTATCCACAGCCAGTAATAGAGACAATAAACATTTCTGTAGAAAACTTATTACAACAAGCACTTAATTCTAAATTATGATTAATAACTTTCAATTTGATATATCATCATTGCTATTTGTAATACCAGAGATTTTTTTACTATCTGCTACTATAGCAATATTAATATTAAATTTATTTTTAACTAAAAATAAACAGTTAGTATATTACCTAACACAGCTAGTTTTATTAGTTACTGGGTTACTTTGTTTTAATTTAATTGGTGAAACTAAAGCAATTATTTTTGGTGGCTCTTTTATATTAGATGACATAGCTTTAATATTTAAGATTTTTATAATTGCCTCAACTATGGTAGCTATGACATATTCTCGTCATTACCTTATTACCCACTCTTTATTTGTAGGCGAATATTTTGTATTAATATTATTATCATTATTAGGAATGATGGTTATGGTTTCTGGATATAGTTTGCTTACAATGTATTTGGGACTAGAAATTCTTTCATTATCTTTGTATACCTTAATCGCTATTGCACGCGATAGAACTATTGCAATTGAAGCTGCATTAAAATATTTTATACTTGGCTCTATATCTTCTGGTTTGTTGCTTTATGGCATGAGTATGATTTATGGAGTGACTGGCAGTATTAATATTATTGAAATAGCTGAATTTGTAGCTAATACTGGAATTAAAAGTAATTTATTAGTTATTAATTTTAGCTTAGTTTTCTTAGTGATTGCCATTGCATTTAAATTAGGAGCAGTACCTTTTCATATGTGGGTACCAGATGTATATCAAGGCTCTCCAACCTCTGTTACTATGTTTATTTCAACTGTACCTAAAATGGCGGTAATTGCTATTTTAATACGCTTATTAACTGATGGTTTAGAGTACATGCATATTTATTGGTCAGATTTATTAATAGTGTTAGCATTACTTTCTATTGCTATTGGCGCTGTTGTAGCTTTAAAACAAACTAATATAAAAAGAATGTTAGCTTATTCCACTATTTCACATATTGGATTTGTTATTCTTGGATTTGTTACTGGCGTTATTTCTGGATATGCTGCCTCTGTTTTTTATATCTTAGTTTATATATTAACAAGCCTAGCTGCTTTTGGGATTATTATTTTATTTAATAAAAAAGGTTTTGAAGCAGATAAAATTATTGATTATAAAGGCTTTAGTAAACATTCTCCTTGGTTTGCGCTTATGATGTTAATAGTTATGTTATCAATGGCTGGAATACCTCCATTTATTGGCTTTTATTCTAAATTTTTTATTTTGCAACAAGTAGTAGCAGAAGGTTATGTATTTGTTGCAATTTTCGCAGTAGTTTTTGCAGTAATAAGCTCTTATTATTATTTACAGATAATTAAGTTTATGTATTTTGATCAAAGTGAAAAAACAGCTATTTTTTCAGCTCCTATGGATATAAAAATAGTTGTTTCTATTAATGCAGTCTTAATTTTGATAGTTGGGCTATTTCCAGATTTTTGGATTGAGCTTTCACGCTCTCTTTTTTAAAATATCATATTAAGTTTTTATTTAGCTTGTGATATTTTTGTATTAATTACTGATTGTTTAGGTTGATATTACCTAAATTATTATTTTTTTTCCAAGCATGCCCATATATTACTTCGTAAGTGGCTGGAATCTTCCCTTGTTTTCTATAGGTTTCATACATTTTAATCATTAGCTTAAACTTATTTTTGCCAGTTAAGAATTTTGGTCTGTTTTTTACTGTTTGCGCTCCAATTGCCTTAATATCGTATAATAAATCAATTACATTTTGGTAAGTTAAAGTAAATTCTTCCATCTCCATTATAGGATCATAAAAACCATTTTCTAAAAATTTATCTCCTATATTATGCATATCAATAAAATTATTAACATGGTTTTTATCATCTACTACAGCCCAACTTTTTTTTAATTCTTTTAGGGTATCTGGTCCGAAAGTGGAAATTAAAATCAAGCCATTATTTTTTAGTACTCTGTTGCATTCAGAAAATATGCTATCTAAATTAGAACACCATTGTAACATTAGATTAGAAACAATCATATCAACGCTATTATTAGCCAGCGGCAAATTATTAGCATCAGCACAAATGTTGTTATTATTATAACCTAGTGTCAATTGCGCAAAATCTATAGATATCAATCTTGAATTTGGCAAGGTTTTAGATAAAATTCTACCAAGGAAACCAGTGCCAGCACCTAAGTCTACAATGGTTTTAAAATCACCTGTAATATAAT
>CAKMYR010000012.1 GCA_929200175.1 uncultured Gammaproteobacteria bacterium | reverse complement strand
AAAAACAATATAGAAAGAGTTAATTTAATTAATAATAAAATAACTAAAATTCTCAATAAAAAAAATAAAAATAAAAATATTAAAATATTTAATGATTATTTAAAAGACTTTATTTATCTTTGTGAAAATTTAAATTTTAATGAAGATATTTTATTATTTAATCAAGGAAAACTTGATAATAATATTCAAATAATTTGTCAAAATTTGTTATCAGTTATAAATGACATAAAAGATGAATTTTCAGCTTTAAAACAATTATTTATTGATTATGCAAAAATCAATAAAAAACTAGAAAATGATGCAATATCAGCTGAAATATTAGAGTGTAATCAGTATTTATCACATATTTTATTAGTATTTAATTCATTATTAAAAACTAATCAAAATAACGAATATCCCTATGCTCGTTGGATTAAAAAAAATACAAATAATAAAAATATAAGCTATAGTATCCACCATGCTAAAACTGATATAGCCAAAGAACTAAATGATTTAATTTGGTCAAAAACAAAAGCAGTACTTACATCAGCTACTCTTTCATCTTTATCTAGTTTTTCATTATTAAATAAGCAACTAGGATTAAATGAAGAAAAAAGTAAATATTTTCGCCTAGCATCTCCTTTTAATTTAGATAAAGTGGATTTTATTATTGCTAATTGTACTAATAGCCCAAAACAAATTGATGGGCATACCAAAGAAGTAGCAGAAAAATTATTAACACAAATTAATCCTAAACAAGGAACATTAGTATTATTTACCTCTAATAAACAAATGCAACAAGTAGCTGATTTAATTAAAGAAGATTTAGCTTGTAATCTTTTAATACAAAATGAATTACCAAAAAAATCTATAATAGAAAAACATTTAGCAGTTATCAAACAAGAAAAAGGAAGTGTGATTTTTGGACTTGATAGTTTTGCCGAAGGATTAGATCTTAGAGCAAAAAACCTTACTCATCTTTTTATAACAAAATTATATTTTAAAGTTCCTACCCTACCTGTTGAAAAAACTATATCAGATTATCTAATATCAAAAAATCGTAATCCATTTGTTGAAATTTCATTACCTCAAGCTTCGTTAAAATTAATTCAAGCCTGCGGTAGATTAATTCGTACAGAAACTGATACAGGTAAAATTACTATTTTTGATAATAGATTAATAACAAAATCTTACGGGAAAAAACTATTAGACGCCCTCCCCTACAATATTGTTATAGAAAAATAAAAAATTAAAAACGCCAAAAAGCTCTATAAAAAAGAGCTATTAAAGTTAAAATTTCTAAACGACCTAATAACATTGCAAAACTTAGTATTAATTTAGAAATATCATTAATGCCATTATAATTAATTGCCACCTCACCTAACCCAGGTCCAAGATTATTTATAGCAGCTGCAGTTGCAGAAAAAGCGCTAATTTGATCAACTCCAGTAAAAATTATGGAAATTAAAATTACAGTAAAGGAAATAATGTATAACAAAAAGAATCCTAAAATTGACACTAAAATATCTTCAGGAACACTTTTTTTATTAAATTTAATATTAATGTAGGCGTTAGGATGAATAAATTTTTTAATTTCCTTAGTGGCTAATTTAAACATTAATAAAATTCTCACAACTTTAATGCCTCCTCCTGTAGATCCAGCACAAGCCCCGATAAAACTAACAAAAATTAATAATAATGGCAAAATTAACGGCCAAGTTGAAAAATCATCAGATATAAACCCAGTAGTAGTAGCAATTGAGACTGTCTGAAAAATAGAATGCCTTAAAGATTCGCTGGTTAAATCATAGTAATTATTATTAATAAGAGTTACAAAAACAATTGCTGTAGTTATAAATAAAATAAACAAATAAGTTTTAAACTCTGAATCTTTAATATATGTGGAAAAAAGATTATTTTTCCAAACTAAAAAGTGTAAAGAAAAATTAATACCAGATAAAAACATAAATAAAATAGCTATTGATTCAATGACAGCAGAATTAAAAAAACCAATAGATAAGTCATGGGTAGAAAATCCTCCAATTGCAACTGTAGAATAACTATGGCAAATAGCATCAAATAAACTCATGCCTGCCAAATAATAGCCCATAGTGCAAAAAATAGTAAAAATAATATAAATTATCCATAACACTTTAGCTGTTTCTGTTAATTTAGGAGTAAGTCTTTGTTTTGAGATTCCGCTAAATTCTGCATGATAAAGATTCATACTACTAGCACCTAACATTGGTAATACAGCAACAGCTAAAACAATTATTCCCATTCCTCCTAACCATTGTAATTGTTGCCTATAATATAAAATTGATTTTGGTAGATGATCTAAGCCAGAAATTACTGTAGCGCCCGTAGTTGTAAGCCCAGACATTGATTCAAAAAATGCATCAATAAATGACATTTTTAATGAATCTGAAATTAAAAGTGGAATAGTGGCAAATAATGATAGAACAAACCAAAAACTAACTACAACTAAAACACTTTCACGAATCCTAAAATCTTCTTTTTTACTACTAAAAGGAAGCCATAAAATAAGACCACTTAAAAGCGTTAAAAAAAACGCAATAACAAAAGTTTTATATTCTTGTTCATCATAAATTAAATCAACAATAATTGGAGGTAGAGTTGTTACACTAAAGACTATTAATAATATACCAATAGTCTTAAAAACTATACTAAAATGCATATATCATCTTATTAATCAAAAGCAACATTATCAAATAATTTTTCAACTTCATGGATTTTTTCAGAATCACCAAGTACTATTATTATGTGATCTCCATCTTCTATTATTAATTTTCTTGAAGCCATTATCACATCATCGCCTCTAATAATTGCCCCAATAACAACCCCTTTTGGTAATTTAATATTTTCAATACTTTGTCCAACTACATTTGAATTATATTTATCACCATGAATAACTATTTCAATTGCTTCTGCCTTATCCTGACGCAATGAATATACCACTTCAGTATCGCCTTTACGAATATGAGATAAAATAGCACTGGCTGTTATTTGATCCGGAGAAATTACCATATCTACATATTCACTTTGTTTAGCTAAATCTTCATAAACACCACGTTTAACTAAAGCTACAGTTTTATGCACCCCTAAACGTTTAGCTAAAATTGAAACAATAACATTAGTTTCATCAGAGTTAGTCAAAGCTAAAAATAAATCTGTTTTATCGATACCTTCTTCTAATAATAATTCCTCATCAGAAGCATTGCCATGCAATATTAAAGTATTCTCAAGATAATCAGAAATTTCCTTTATGCGAGATTTATTTAATTCAATAATTCGTACATTATGATTTGTCTCTAAAAATTTAGCTAAATTAAGACCAATATGACCTCCGCCTGCAATAATAATATTATTATATGTTTTATCCAATCTTCTAAATTCTTTTAAGACTTTTTTAATACTTGATTTTTTAGTAAAAAAATAAACTCTATCGCCATCTTTAATTACCGTATCTCCATATGTGGGTATTGCCCTGCCATTTCTATATACGCTTACAATTCTCATGCTTGTTTTTGGTAAATGTTGATGCAAATCTTTAATAGGATAACCAACAATCGGAGTGCCAGCATAAGCTCTAGTTTCAACTAGCTGCAAAAGCCCATTTTTAAATTCAAATACTTGCTCAGCCCCAGGTTGTTCAATAACTCTTTTAATATACTGGGTAACTAATTCTTCTGGAGTAATAATAAAATCAATTGGAATTGCATTATCTGAAAATAATTCTTTTCTATGAAGATATTGTGCTGTTCGTATACGCGCAACTTTTTTATCAACTTGATATAAAGTATGTGCAATTTGACAAGATAATACATTACACTCATCAGAGCTAGTAACAGCTATTACCATATCCATTCTTTGAATATCAGCTTGCTCTAAAATATTTGGATATGATGAGCGACCACAAACAGTTTTAATATCTAAATGGCGCTGTAAATTTGATAAATTATCTTGATCTATATCTATTATAGTAATTTCATTTTCTTTGTCATAAACAAGATATTTGGCTAATGTAGAACCAACTTGACCTGCCCCTAAAATCAAAATTTTCATTTTTAATACTCTATTATTTTATTTTAAGCCTAAATTTTTTAATTTACGATACAATGTTGTTTTTTCTAAATCAGCTAATTCAGCTACTTTTGCTATATTATTATTATTATTTTTCAAATGATATTTAAAATACTCAATTTCAAAAAGATCTCTAGCAGATTTTAAGGGTAAATGAAAATTAATACCATTAATTTTTGAATTAGTATTAGTTATTTTTTCACTTAAAATTTTACGCACTAATGGCAATATATCATGCAATGGTTTTTTTAAAAAATCAGTAGCTCCAAGCTTAATAGACCTAACTACATCTACATGTTCGGCATGACCTGACATCATAACAATTGGGATAGAAATTCCAGCTTCCATCCATTCAGCTAATAAAGACATACCATCTTGTCCCGGCATCCAAACATCCATCATTATTAAATCAAAATCTTGCTCTTTAATTAAAATTTTGGCTTGCTCAGCATTTCTTGATAAAACAACATTATAGTTAACATCTTCTAAGGTATCTTTTATCGTTTCAGAATTTATCTCTTCATCATCAATAATAAGAATATTACCAATTATCATAAAACCTCCAGTTATTCTTTATAATTAAATTTAATAGTAATCATAGCACCATTTGGTTTAATATTAGATGCAAAAATTTTGCCATCATGCTGCTCTATAATATTTTGTACAATTGCCATACCAAGCCCGCTACCTTTAACCTTAGTAGTAACATAAGGCTCAAACACATCATCAATCACAGAATCACTAAATCCATCTCCATTATCTTTAACAACTAAATAAACTGAACCTTCTGCTTTTGAATATCTTGTTGAAATATTTACAACTAAATCATCTTTTTTCTCAGTTGATTCTGTAGAATTTTTAACTAAATTAATCAATACCCTAGATATACTATTTGAATCTAATAATAATTTAGGAATATCTCCAGAAAGATCAAATTCAATAACAAAATCTTGGGCATCATAAAGCGCAATTGATTGATTTATTAATAAATTTAAATCAACTAATTTGCGTTTAATTGTTGGAATATTGGCATAATCAGCAAAGGCACTAACCATAGAATTTATAGATTCAACTTGCTCAATAATGACATTAGTGGTTTTATCAATAATTTCTAAATCTTTGTTATTTAAATTATCTAAAAAATTATTTCTAAGGCGTTGAGCTGATAATAAAATTGGAGTCAAAGGATTTTTAATTTCATGTGCCATACGAACCGCTATTTCTCCCCAGGCTGCTTTTTTCTGCGCCCTACTAAGTTTTGAAATATCTTGTACAATAATAACATAACCTAGAACTTTATCATTCGCCTCTAATGTAGCTCCTTGACAAATTAATAAATAATTTTTACCATCTAATGGCAACTCTATTTCTTTACTCCATTCAATGATATTTTCATCAAGATTATCTTGTACTATTTTAAATAATGGCTGTAAATATTTATTATGACTAACTATATCATCGCATGTTTTATTAATAAATTGTTGCTCTTCTTTAATTAATAACATTTTTCTAATAATAGGATTGATAAATCTTATTCTTTTTTCTTCATCAAGACCAATAACTCCATACGAATATTTAAGAATAGTTTCTAAATATAAATTATGAGTATCAAGCCCATGGCGAGAATCTCTAATTTTTCTAGCCATTTCATTAAATTGAACAATTAATTGATTTATATCACTCTTTTCTTTTTCATAAACCAATATATCATAATTGCCTTTTGCAATTTCTTTTGTGGCTGCAGATAAATTATTCATAGGTAACATAAATTTATCTATCATTTTAAGCACAACAACCAAAGCGATTAAAATAGTAAGCAAAATAGTAGTAGAAAAATCAATTAAAAACCTAGTTTCAATAATAGTTGTGCTTATTTCAAGTTTAGCATTTTTAATAGATTCTTTAAAATTACCTAACTGCCTTAATAATAAAGTCAAATCAGTATTAGAAGGATAAATAGCAGACAATACATTATATTCTTCTAGCCCTTCTATATCTTCAAGATGTAATTTTATTTGAATTAAATTATCTTTTTCATTTTCAATAAAAATATAATGTTTATCAGAATTAACTTTATCTTTATGTAATGGAAAACATTGCTCGGTATTTTCTGTCTCTACTATTAACTCATTTTTACTATTAAATAAACTTAATTTACAAGCCAACCCATCTTGCACTAACCTATTAAGTAATGAATCTATTATATTTTTATATTCTTCATTTTTACTATCAACAGAATTTATTAAACTAAATAAATCAAAAGTATAGTTAAAATATATTTCAAACCTTGATTCATGAGTGTTTTTATATAAATCATCCATATTGGCTACAATTTTATTATTAAAATTGTCAAAATTTCGTGCCGCCTTTTTTAAATTATCTTGGATTGACTGAAAAGAAAATATGTAAAAAGACAACATTGGCAACAATGTTAAAATCGGTATTATCTTAATGAATGACCAAGTGAAATTTGAGCCTACGACATTATTTTCATAATTATGCTTTATTTTTTTAGTATTAATAAAAATATAGTAAACAGCCAACAAACTCATTAATACATTGTAAGCAGCTAAAATAAATGGTAAATTTGTATTTATAAGCTCAGGACTTAATCCTAAATACACAACAGAAAATATTGATACTAAAAATGTTAAAGACCAAAACCATATTGGTGGATTATTTTTTAATATATTCATTGGTATTAAAAAACATTTAAAAATTTATATGATATTTGAAAGTATTTTTTATTAAATAAAACTTCGATTATCTCATAAAAATATATACCAATATTAATTATTGATAAAATAGCTATAACTAACTAATAATATATTATTTTGATAACCACAAAATCCGAGCTGGAAATTTTTGTTAATTCTATTAAAAATCAAACCAAGATTGCTATTGATACAGAATTTAAATACACTAATACTTACTATCCACAATTATGTTTAATTCAAATTGCTACTAAAAATAATATTGATTGTATTGATGTCTTAGCGCTTGATAATCTTGATATTTTGTTTGCTAAACTTTATCAAAAAAATTGTTTATGGATTCTCCATTCTGCTCAACAAGATATTTCGGCTATTTATCATCTTTCAAAGCAACTACCTAAATTAATTTTTGATACCCAAATAGCAGCTAATTTACTTAATTATGATTTTCAAATATCATATCAAAAATTAATTGAAATTTTACAAAAAATAAAACTTGACAAGGCATACACTAGATTTGATTGGAAAATAAGACCGCTACCAAAAGAGGCGATAGAATATGCATTATCTGATGTGCGTTATTTATTAAATAGTTATTATAAATTGCTCGCCCAACTTCAAAAAGAAAATAAAACAACTTGGATGGAAGAGGAAATAAAAATACTTCTAAATGCTGAATTATATTCAATGCCTATTGAAAAAGCATGGAAAAAACTTAAAGGCTTTTCTAAAATTAATAATAAAGATAAATTACTAGCAGCAAAACTAGCATCCTTAAGAGAATATTATGCTCGTTCTAAAAATAAACCTAGACAATGGATTATAAAAGATGCTGATATTATAAAATATTTTAATGAGGATAAAAAATACCAAAATCAAAATAAATTTATCAAAAAACTTGATTCCTTTATCGCTAACAATCAAGAAATTCAAAATATAAAATTTTCTACTAATAACAACAAACCACTAACTAAAACTGAAAAAATTAAAAAAAATGTACTACAAAAACTTATAAAAGAAAAAGCAAATAAGTATAATTTACCAGTTAATGTAATTAGCAATAACAAGTCAATTACAAAATATATCCGCGGCGATAGACTGGTAAATTTTTGCCAAGGGTGGCGTTATAACATATTAAAAAAGGAATTAAAAATGCAAAATTCTACAAACATAACAGCTGGCAATATACCTGATGAAATTAACGTTATAATTGAAATTCCTAGCAATTCATTGCCGGTTAAATATGAAGTTGATAAAAAAACTAATGCTTTGTTCGTTGATCGTTTTATCCCTACATCAATGTTTTATCCTTGCAACTATGGCTTTGTACCAGAAACTTTAGCAAATGATGGAGATCCTGCTGATTTATTGGTTATTACCCCTTATCCCTTAATTCATAATAGCGTTATTAAAGTGCGTCCTATTGGTGTGCTTAAAATGACTGATGAAGCTGGCGAAGATGCTAAAATATTATCTGTACCAACTAAAAAAATATGTCCTGCTTACGCTAATATTAACGATATTGATGATGTTGATACAATACTTAAAGATAAGATTGAGCATTTCTTTAAATATTACAAAGCTCTTGAAAAAGATAAATGGGTTAAGATTGAAGGCTGGCAAAATGCAAGTGAAGCTAAAAAAGAATTAATAGAGTCTTACGAAAATTATAAAAAATAAATTTTAACTATCTTATCTATCACTTATTAGGTGAATAATTATTTTAAAATAGTTGCAGGCAAATACAAATCCAGAAAGCTAAATTTTACTAATACTATCGAACTTAAACCTACTACTTCTAAGATTCGTGAAATTTTATTTAATTGGATTCAATTTGAATCTTATAATAAAACCTATTTAGATTTATTTTCCGGTAGTGGCTCATTAAGTTTTGAAGCATTATCAAGAGGAGCTAAAGAAGTCATCAGTATAGAAAAAAATTTTATAGCTTTTAAAAATATAGAAAAAAATATTAAGTTATTAAATTCAAATAAAATCCAAGCATTTAATCAAGATGCGCTAATTTTTTTGGCTAAAAAAAATACTAAAATTTTTGATTTTATCTTTATAGACCCCCCATTTAATAAAAATATTATTCCAAAAGTATTACAATTAATTTATCAAGGCAATTTTGTAGCTACTGGGAGTAAAATGTATATTGAATCTGAATTTAAAATTGATAAAAACTACGTACATAGTTTTTTTAAAGAAAATACGAAGATAATTAAACAAGGAAAATCTGGTCAAGTAAATTACTGCCTTATTAAAATTTTATGAAAAAAATTGCAATTTATCCGGGCTCATTTGATCCAATAACTAATGGACATATTGACATAATTATTCGTGCTAGCAAAATATTTGATAAGCTAATAATCGGAATTACTCAAAATAACAAAAAATCTCCTTTTTTAAAAATAAATGACAGAGTTAAAATTACTAAAGAATCATTAAAAAATATTAATAATATTGAAGTACTTAGTTTTGATAATCTTTTAGTAGACTTTGCTGATAAAAAAAATGTACAAGTTATTATACGTGGACTGCGTGCTATTAGTGATTTTGAACATGAATTTCAACTAGCTGGAATGAATAAAAGCCTTAATCATAAAATTGAAACATTATTTATGATTCCATCTGAAAAATATGCAAATATCTCTTCTTCTATAGTACGAGAGATATTTCTATTAGGAGGTGATGTAAATTTATTTGTTCCTAAGCCAGTTGAAAACTTATTAAAAAATAATCTAACAAAATAAACTTGATTATAAAAAAAAAATCCATAAATACCTATTCTAAACGATAAAAAACGGGGGATAAAATGTCAAAAATTATAGGTATTGATTTAGGTACAACAAATTCATGTGTTTCAATCATGGATGGTAAAGATATTAAAATTATTGAAAATTCTGAGGGCGACCGCACTACACCTTCAATTGTAGCTTATCCTAAAGATAGCAACGAAGTACTAGTAGGTCAGCCTGCAAAACGCCAAGCAGTAACTAATCCGCAAAACACTTTATATGCAATTAAGCGTTTAATTGGCCGTAGATTTGATGAAAAAGCTGTACAAAAAGATATAAAACTTGTACCTTATAAAATAATCAAAGCTGATAATGGTGATGCTTGGGTTGAGGTAAAAGGCAAGAAAATTGCCGCTCCTGAAGTAAGTGCAAAAATCATTGAAAAAATGAAAAAAACCGCAGAAGATTATTTAGGAGAAAAAGTTACTGAAGCAGTAATTACTGTTCCAGCTTATTTTAATGATAGTCAACGCCAAGCAACTAAAGACGCTGGACAAATTGCTGGATTAGATGTAAAGCGCATAATTAATGAGCCAACAGCAGCAGCACTTGCTTATGGTGTTGATAAATTAAAAGGAGATAAAAAAGTTGTAGTTTATGATTTAGGTGGCGGAACATTTGATGTATCTATTATTGAAATGGAAGATATTGATGGTGAAAAGCATTTTGAAGTATTATCAACTAACGGCGATACTTTTTTAGGCGGTGAAGATTTTGACCAAAGATTAATGAATTTTTTGGTTGATGAATTTAAAAAAGATCAAGGTGTTGATTTAAAAAATGATCCTCTAGCATTACAACGCTTAAAAGAAGCTGCAGAAAAAGCTAAAATTGAGCTTTCTAGCAGTGAGCAAACAGAAGTAAATTTACCATATATTACCGCAGATGCTAATGGTCCTAAACATCTTAATATTAAAATAACTAGAGCAAAATTAGAATCTTTAGTTAATGATTTAATAAAGCGCTCAATTGAGCCTTGTAAAATCGCTATGAAAGATGCCGGTCTTAGTAATTCTGATATTGGTGAAGTTATTTTAGTAGGTGGTTCTACTCGTATGCCAAAAGTTGCTCAAGAAGTAAAAGCATTCTTTAATAAAGAGCCAAAAAGAGATGTTAATCCTGATGAAGCTGTAGCTATGGGTGCTGCAATTCAAGCTGGTGTTTTAGGTGGAGATGTTAATGATGTACTACTTTTAGACGTTACTCCTTTATCACTTGGAATTGAAACAATGGGTGGAGTTATGACTAAATTAATTGAAAAAAACACTACAATTCCAACTAATGCTTCTCAAATTTTCTCCACTGCTGCTGATAATCAATCTGCAGTAACAGTACATGTTCTTCAAGGAGAAAGAGAAATAGCTAAAGCTAATAAATCATTAGGTCAATTTAATTTAGAAGGAATATCTCCAGCTCCAAAAGGACAACCTCAAATTGAAGTAACATTTGATCTTGATTCTAATGGGATATTAAATGTTTCTGCTAAAGATAAAAAAACTAACAAAGAGCAATCTATTACTATTAAAGCATCAGGCGGCTTAAGTGATGACGAAATAGCTAAAATGATTAAAGATGCAGAATCACATTCTGAAGAGGATAAAAAATTTCAAGAATTAGTCACAACAAAAAATATGGCTGATACTTTAATTTACTCTACTAAACAATTAGTAGAAGAATTAAAAGAAGAAATATCTGAAGATGAAAAATCTCAAGTTGATGATGCTATTAAGGAATTGGAAAAAGCTATCAAAGATGAAAATAAAGAAGAAATTGAAAGCAAAATACAAAACTTAACAGAAAAATCAAAACCTCTTACTGAAAAAGCTAATGCTAAAGCAAGTGCTGATAATGCTAATACTAAAGATAGTAATAGTAGTGATTCAAATGAAGATGTTGTAGATGCTGACTTTGAAGAAGTAAAGGATAAAAAATAAGTATAAAATAAATAAACCTGTATGTTTTTTATACAGGTTTATTAAAATTATTACTATAAAAATTAAAATTTATGGCAGAAAAAGACTACTATGAAGTAATAGGTGTAAGTAAAAATGCTGACGATAAGCAAATAAAAAAGGCTTATAAGCGTCTAGCTATGAAACATCACCCAGATAGAAGTACTGACAAAAAAGCATCAGAAAAAAAATTTAAAGAAATCCAAAAAGCATATTCTGTACTTTCAGACCCTAAAAAACGCCAAGCTTATGACCAATTTGGACATGCTGGAGTTAACGGAAATTCAGGATTTGAAGGTGGTAATCCATTTACTTCTAGCGGTTTTGGAGATATTTTTGGAGATATTTTTGGCAATACAAGAACTAAAGATAATAATCGTGGCTCTGATTTAAGTTACCAATTAGAGATTAATTTAGAAGATGTTATCAAAGGCACAACAGTCAAAGTAAAAATTCCAAGACACGATAGCTGTCAAAAATGTAATGGCTCTGGAGCAATGCCAGGTACTAGTGCTAAAAGTTGTTATACTTGTAATGGCTCAGGGCAAATCCATACTCAACAAGGATTTTTTGCAGTACAAAGAACTTGCCAAACTTGTGATGGCACTGGTCAAATAATAGAAAAACATTGTAAATCTTGTTATGGAAAAGGAGTAATAAAGGTACAAAAAACATTATCTGTAAAAATTCCAGCAGGAGTAGATACTGGTAATCGCATTCGTTTAAATGGCGAAGGTGAAGCTGGAATAAGAGGAGGCGAAGCTGGCGATTTATATATAGAAATACATGTTAGAAACCATAATATTTTTCAAAGAAATGATAATGACCTTTATTGTGAAGTACCTATTAGTTTTGCTACAGCAATCTTAGGAGGCTCAATAGAAGTTCCTACTTTGGAAAATAAATTAAGACTTAAAATTCCTGCAGGTACTCAAACTGGAAAATTATTTCGCTTAAACCAAAAAGGAATAACCTCTATTAAAGGCAACAACAAAGGAGATTTAATTTGTCAAGTTAAAGTTGAAACTCCAGTTAATCTTAATAAACAACAAAAACAATTAATTCAAGAATTTGCTGATTCTTGCGGCAAAAAACATAATCCTAAAACTGATTCATTTTTTAGCAAGATGAAGAATTTTTTTGAATAATTAATGAAAATTAAAAAAATTATAGCAAGAGAAGTCATAGATTCAAGAGGAAATCCTACTGTTTTAGCTGATGTTATTTTAACTAACAATATAATAGGTAGTGCTATTGTTCCTAGCGGCTCTTCAACTGGCGAATATGAAGCACTAGAATTACGCGATCTTGATAAATCTCGTTATCTAGGCAAGGGAGTTTTAAAAGCAGTTAACAATGTTAATACTAGAATTAATGACGCCTTAATTAACTTTGATATTAAAAATCTTGCAAAGATTGACAATACAATGATTGAGCTAGATGGAAGTAAAGATAAATCAAATCTTGGAGCAAATGCTATTTTAGCGGTATCACTAGCAGCAGCACATGCTAATGCTAATGCTAACAATACTTTTTTATATAATTCGTTTAATTTTAACAACGACTATAAAATGCCTGTACCAATGATTAATATTATTAATGGTGGCGAACATGCTAACAATAATATTGATATCCAAGAATTTATGATTATTCCTGCTGGATTTTCAAACTTTAAAGATGCGCTACGAGCTGGAGCTGAAACATTTCATAATTTAAAAAAAATATTAGAAAAAAATAAATTAAATACCTCAGTAGGCGATGAAGGTGGCTTTGCACCTAATTTGTCATCAAATGAAGATGCTATAAAAATTATCATACAAGCAATTGAAAGCGCTAATTATATTGCAGGTAAAGACATTTTTATTGGGATAGATGTTGCTAGTTCTGAATTTTATGCTAATGGCAAATATAATTTAGCATCTGAAAATAAATCATTAAGCTCTGAAGAATTTGCATCTTATTTAGCTAATTGGGTTGATAACTATCCAATAATATCAATTGAAGACGGAATGGATCAAAATGATTGGGATGGATGGAAAATTTTAACCACAAAATTAGGTGAAAAAATTCAGCTTGTTGGTGATGATTTATTTGTAACTAATAGCGAAATTTTAGAACGTGGCATAAAAGCAAAAATTGCTAATTCAGTTTTAATTAAAGTAAATCAAATTGGCACTTTAACTGAAACTTTTAAAACTATGGCAACGGCAAAAAATGCTGGTTATAGCTCTGTTATATCTCATAGAAGCGGAGAAACCGAAGATACTACTATTGCTGATTTAGCAGTTGCAACTGGCTGTGGACAGATTAAAACTGGCTCACTTTCTCGTTCAGAAAGACTAGCTAAATATAATAGATTGCTTAAAATTGAAGAAGAATTGTCTGAGTTAGCGGTTTATCCCGGCATTGAAATATTCAAAAATTTAAGATAAACTAATGTCAAATTTTAATTTAATAAAATAACTTTGAATTCAATTTCAACTTTTTGGCTTGCCTTTATTCTATTTGGATTAATATTAAGTTCAGCTTTTTTCTCTAGCTCTGAAACTTCTATAATGGCTATTAACCGTTATAAGTTAAAAAGTCTTAGTAAAACTAATAAAAAAGCAAGACGAGTTGAAAAACTACTACTTGATTTAGATTCTCTTATTGGAACTATTCTTTTAGGTAATAATTTAGTTAATATTTTAGCTTCTAGTATTGCCACTATCTTAGCTATTAGAATCTTAGGCGAAGGTTCCATAATTTATATATCGATTTTACTAACTTTTATAATTTTAATATTTGCAGAAACAGCGCCTAAAACTTTTGCTGCTAGAAATCCTGAAAAAATTGCACTACCAGCATCTTTAATAATAAAATTATGCACCAAAATATTTAAACCCTTTGTATGGATTATTGCTATTTTGTCAAAAAGTTTTATTAAATTATTAGGATTTGATAATCAAGATAATAATAAGATTGGTTTTAATGAATTAAAAATGATAGTAAATGATACCAAGTCTATTACTGATCCAAACTATAGAGAAATGTTACTTAATGTTATTAATTTAGAAAATGTAAAAGTAGAAGATATAATGATTCCAAAAGCTAAATTAATAAGTATAGATATCAATAAAAAAGAAGATATTTTAAAAAAAATATCTCATTCTAAAACTACCAGAATACTAGTTTTTGATGAAGCATCAAGCAATATAATAGGAGTACTTCACCTGCGTAGTGTAGCTAATTTATATGCTAAAAATAAATTTGATATTAATGATTTATTATCAATAATTGATAAGCCTTACTTTATTCCAGAAGGCACTTCTGTTTCCCAGCAATTAACTCATTTTCAAGCTAAAAAAGAGCGTTTAGGTCTTGTAGTTAACGAATATGGAGAAATTAAAGGCTTGATTACCTTAGAAAATGTTTTAGAAGAAATTATTGGAAAATTTACTTTTAGCCCAAATAATATTAATCCAGATTTTATTAAACAAAAAGACGGCAGTTATTTAGTCAATCCAAAAGTTAGCATTAGAGAAATTAATAAAATACTAGGAACTAATCTTAAAATCGGCAAAACAAAAACATTAAATGGATTAATTATAGACACAATCCAAAATATTCCTAAAAGAGATATAAGTCTAAAAATAGATAATTTATTAATTGAGATTATCCAAATTAAAGACCAAACTATTAAACTAGTAAAACTTACTAAACTTAATTAAAAAATTTATACTTAAATGCATTTATCTTTTTATCCAGTATAAAATTATTATAAAGTTTAAAAAATGAAGCAAGATTATTCTAAAAGGCATTTTAACGATGTTAGTGAGCCATTAATAGTCCAATCAGACTATAAAAATTTTTTAAAAAAAATTAAACCTAATTCTATTGATTTAGTATTAACAGATCCTCCTTATGCTATTAGTCGTAAAACAGGTTTTGCTAGTATTGGCGATAACAGTGTAAAAAGATTTAGAGTCTCTATGGATTTTGGTAAATGGGATAATCAAGAAATCAATCTTGATGCCCTGGCAGACTTATCAATGAAAGCTCTTAAAAAAAGCGGAACTATTATAGTATTTTATGATTTATGGAAAATAACAAAACTAGCAGAAGCATTGACAAAAGCAGGATTTAAACAATTAAGATTTATAGAGTGGGAAAAAACTAATCCAGTGCCATTAAATAGTAAAAGAAATTATCTAACTAATAGTAGAGAGATAGCAGTATCAGCCGTAAAACATTCAAAACCAACATTTAATAGTGAATATGATAATGGAAAATATTTATGTCCAATTCATAGAGAAAAAAGAATACATCCAACCCAAAAACCACTTAAGCTTTTAACAGAATTAATATTAAAACACTCAAATTTTGGAGATATTATTATAGATCCTTTTAGTGGTAGTGGCTCTACTGGCGTATCTGCTTTAAATAATAACAGAGTCTTTAAAGGCGCAGATATTGATATAAAATATGTTAAAAATTCATTAAAAAGATTAGAGCGTGAATGCAATAAAACAAAAACAAACAAATATATTTAAGTATATAATTCACCTTTAACTATCCCTTGGCAAAAATATTATTATTAATTTTTAGATCTCAATTTGCAAATAATGAATAAAAAACAATTATTACAAAATTTATTAAAACAAAAAATACTGCTATTAGATGGTGCTTTGGGCACGATGATACAAGAGTATAAATTAAATGAAGAAGACTATCGTGGTAGTCGTTTTAAAGATTGGCATAGTTTAGTAAAAGGTAATAATGATTTATTATCACTTACCCAACCAAAAATCATCAAAGAGATTCATGCCAAATATTTAGCTGCTGGCAGCGATATTATAGAAACCAATACTTTTAATGCAAATGCAATTTCAATGGCTGATTATAAAATGCAAGAATTAGCTTATGAAATGAATCTTGAAAGCGCAAAACTGGCAAAACAAGCGGCTAAAGAATTTACTAATAATGACAAGCCTCGCTTTGTAGCTGGAGTATTAGGCCCAACTTCAAAAACCTGCTCTCTTTCTCCTGATGTTGAAGATCCTAGTTTTCGTAATGTTAGTTTTGATGAGCTAGTAACTGCTTATACAGAATCTACTAATGCCTTAATTGAAGGCGAGGTAGATATTCTTTTAATAGAAACTGTTTTTGATACTTTAAACGCCAAAGCTGCTATTTTTGCAATTAAGCAAATATTTTTAGAAAAAAATATAGAATTACCAATTATTATATCTGGCACTATTACTGATATTTCTGGCAGAACATTATCAGGACAAACAACAGAGGCTTTTTATAATTCGGTAAAACATGCTAATCCAATAGCAATTGGCTTTAACTGTGCGCTAGGACCTGATTTATTACGCCAATATATAGCTGAAATGTCAAATATAGCTGAATGTTTCGTATCTGCTTATCCAAACGCAGGACTGCCAAATGAATTTGCCCAATATGATTTAGATGCCAATAGTATGTCTTTAGAGATTGCCGAATGGGCAAAATCTGGTTTAGTAAATATTGTGGGTGGCTGTTGCGGCTCAACTCCTTTACATATAGAAGCTATTGGAAAAGCTATTAAAAACTTAGCCCCAAGAAAAATACCAACAATTGAAAAAAAATGTCGCTTATCTGGTTTAGAGGCATTTAATATTGGAGAAGATTCACTTTTTGTAAATGTAGGTGAGCGCTCTAATATAACTGGCTCTCAAAAATTTAAGCAATTAATTTTAGATGAAAAATATGAAGAAGCCCTAGAAATTTGCCGCTCACAAATAGAGCAAGGTGGGCAAATGATTGATATAAATATGGATGAAGGCATGCTTGATGGCAAAAAAGCTATGATTCATTTTTTAAATCTAATTTCTTCAGAGCCAAGTATTTCTAAAGTTCCTATTATGATAGATTCATCTAAATGGGATATTATTGAAGCTGGACTTAAATGCGTGCAAGGCAAATCAGTTGTAAATTCAATTTCACTTAAAGAAGGCAAGGAAAATTTTATTAAATACGCTAATTTATGCAAAAATTATGGAGCAGCAATTATAGTAATGGCTTTTGACGAAAAAGGTCAAGCAGATAACAAAGAAAGAAGAATACAAATATGTACTAATGCTTATAATATATTGGTTAATGAAGTTAATTTTCCGCCAGAAGATATTATTTTTGATCCTAATATTTTTGCGATAGCAACTGGAATTAAAGAACATAATAACTATGCAGTTGAATTTATTGAAACAACTCAGTATATTAAAGAAAACTTAGCTTTTGCCAAAATATCTGGTGGAGTATCCAATGTATCATTTTCGTTTAGAGGTAGTAATGTAGTTAGAGAAGCGATTCATTCTGTGTTTTTATACCATGCTATAAATAAAGGAATGACTATGGGAATAGTAAATCCTGGCCAATTAATTATTTATAACGAGATTGATCCAAAATTAAAAAAAGCAGTAGAAGATGTAGTATTAAATACTGATGAAAAAGCAAGTGAGAGATTGCTAAATATTGCTCAAGATTTTGCAAATGTAGGTAAAAAAAATGAAGATGAAAAGTTAGAATGGAGAGACTTAGATATAGAAAGTCGTCTAGAATATTCCTTAGTAAAAGGCATAACTAAATTCATTGATGAAGATACCAAACAAGCATTAGAAAAATTTAAACGCCCTATTCTAGTAATAGAAGGTCCTTTAATGTCAGGAATGAATATAGTTGGTGATTTATTCGGCTCTGGCAAAATGTTTTTACCGCAAGTTATTAAATCAGCTAGAGTAATGAAAAAATCAGTAGCTTATTTACAACCATTTTTAGAAAAAGAAAAAGATACTACAGCTAACTCTAAAGGAAAAATATTATTAGCAACAGTAAAAGGTGATGTCCATGATATCGGTAAAAATATTGTTGCTGTTGTACTTGCTTGTAATAATTATAAAATTATTAATCTTGGAGTTATGGTGCCAGCTGAAACTATTCTTAAAACTGCCATCGAAGAAAATGTTGATATAATTGGATTATCTGGTCTAATTACGCCATCTTTAGAAGAGATGGTATTTGTTGCTAGTGAAATGTCTCGTAAAAACTTTAAAATACCATTATTAATAGGCGGAGCTACAACTTCAAAAGCTCACACTGCAGTTAAAATTGAGCCACAATATGATAATGGAGTTATATATGTAGCAGATGCTTCAAAATCAGTAAATATAGTTTCTTCTTTACTTTCTCAAACTAAAAAAGCAAAATTATTAACTGATACAAAAAATGAATATAAAGAAACAAGAGATCGCACCAATAAACCTAAAGCTAAACTTTTAGCTCTTGCAAAAGCACGTGAAAATAAACCAAAAATAGATTTTAGTTTAATAAAAAAACCAAAATATATTGGAATTAAAACATTTAAAGATTACGATTTAACTGAAATTGTTAATTTTATTGACTGGTCTCCATTTTTTCAATCTTGGGAATTATCAGGTAAATTTCCTAAAATTTTAACTGATGAAATAGTTGGTGAATCTGC
>CAKMYR010000011.1 GCA_929200175.1 uncultured Gammaproteobacteria bacterium | reverse complement strand
CCATTACCTGAAAAATTTCATGGCTTAGCAGATAGAGAAATTTGTTATCGTCAACGCTATATTGATTTAATTATGAATAAAAGTACGCGAGATTTATTTAAACGCCGTAGTGCCATTGTAAGTCATATCCGCAATTTTTTTAATGCAAATGATTTTATTGAAGTTGAAACCCCAATGTTACAATCTATCCCAGGAGGAGCGATAGCTAAGCCGTTTAAAACTCACCATAACGCTCTTAATATGGATATGTATATGCGTATTGCTCCTGAGCTTTATCTTAAAAGACTTATTATTGGCGGAATGGACAAGGTTTTTGAAATTAATCGTAATTTTAGAAATGAGGGGCTTTCTACTAGACATAATCCTGAATTTACTATGATTGAATTTTATCAAGCATATGCTAATTATTATGATTTTATGGAGTTAACAGAAAAATTATTAACTGATATTGCTATTTCAATTTGTGGCAGCTCTACTATTGAATATCAAGAAAATATTATTAATTTTTCTGAAAAATTTCAATGTTTTAGTGTGTTTGATGCAATTTTAAAATTTAATTCTGAGATAAATGCCCAAGATTTAAATGAAAATAATATTAAAAAAACTGCAGAAAATTTAGGTATTAAAGTACAAAATAGTTGGGGTGTGGGCAAGATTCAAATTGAAATTTTCGAAGCAACTGTTGAAAAAAAATTAATACAGCCTACTTTTATTACCGAATATCCAACAGAAGTTTCACCACTTGCTAGAATAAATAATAAAAATCCTTTTGTTACCGATAGGTTTGAATTATTTATAGCTGGCAATGAGATTGCTAACGGTTTTTCAGAATTAAATGATCCAGAAGATCAAGAACAAAGATTTAGAGCGCAATTAGCAGAAAAAAATGCAGGCGATGATGAAGCTATGCATTATGATTCTGATTATATTAAAGCGTTAGAATATGGAATGCCGCCAACAGCAGGGGAAGGTATAGGCATTGATAGATTAATTATGTTATTTACTAATTCGGCTTCAATTAGAGATGTAATATTTTTTCCTCATATGCGCTCTAATTAATATATTTTTAAAAAAATCTTCATGTCTCTTAAAAATGAAATTCCAATTCTAACTATAGATGGCCCTAGTGGAGTTGGAAAAGGAACTATAGCAAAAATAATAGCCCAAAAAACAAAATGGAATTTATTAGACTCTGGCGCTATTTATAGAATTTTTGCTTTTTTAATTGACTCAAATAATATTAATATTAAAGATTTACCAGCCTTAGAAAAAATTGCTAAAAATATCAATATAAAATTTGTAGCTAAAAAAAATAGTGATTTAGTTGATATTTATTTAGATAATAATGATATATCTAGTGCTATCCGCAATGAAAAAATTGGTATTTTAGCCTCTAAAATTGCTGTTATTCCTGAAATTAGAAAATATCTTTTAATAATCCAGAAAAATTTTATTAAAGAGCCAGGGCTAGTTGCTGATGGTCGCGATATGGGTACAACGGTATTTCCTAACGCAAAATTTAAAATATTTTTAACAGCAACAGAAACTATAAGAGCTAATAGGCGTTTAAAACAATTGCAAAAACAAAATATTAAAAGTATAATTAGCGATGTCTTGAAGGGCATAAAAGAAAGAGATGAGCGTGATTATTCTCGCAAACACTCACCTTTAAAGCAAGCTCAAGATGCACTTATAGTTGACACTACAGATTTAACAATTAATGAAGTTGTTGCTAAAGTGATGAAAATAATAGAGTTTTAGCGACTAAATCTCTTTAATTAATTTTATCCGATAAAATAATCAATATATGTCGATTTTGGTTTTTTTAGCGGTCAATTCAATGTTATAAATTATGTCAGAATCTTTCGCGCAGTTATTTGAAGATAGCGCAGAACAACAAAATGTAAAAATTGGTGCATTATTAATGGGCACCGTAGTTAGTGTAGACCGTGAAAAAGTTATCGTTAATGTAGGACTTAAATCTGAAGGCTTTATACCTCTTAGTCAATTTAAAGGTGAAGGCGATATAAAAGAAGACGATATTGTAGAAGTAATGCTTGAATCAATAGATGATGGTTTAGGTAATACTATTTTATCTATTGAAAAAGCTAAACATCTTAGAATGTGGAATTCTCTTGAAAAAGCTATGAATTCTAAAGAAATTGTCAGTGGATTAGTAACAGGAGTTGTAAAAGGGGGATTGACAGTCAATATTGGCATAATTAAAGCTTTTTTGCCTGGCTCGTTAATAGATGTCAGAGCAGTTAAAGATCATTCATATTTTGTAGACCAAACAATAGAAGTTTTAGTTATTAAAATGGATAAAGTGAGAAATAATATAGTTATTTCTCGTAAAGCGGTACTTCAAGAAGCTAATTCTGCAGATAGAGATGCATTGTTATCAACCTTTGAAAAAGGTAAAGTAGTAGAAGGAATTGTTAAAAATTTAGCTGATTATGGTGCCTTTATTGATTTAGGTGGAATTGATGGCTTATTACACATTACAGATATTTCTTGGCAACGAGTTAATCATCCATCAGAAAAACTTAAAATTGGCGATAAAATTAATGTTAAAGTACTAAATTACGATAAGAAAAGCATGCGTGTTTCGCTTGGTCTTAAGCAATTAAGCGCAAGTCCTTGGGATAATATATCTGATAACTTAGAAATAGGGAAAAAAGTTTCAGGAGTTATATCTAATTTGACAGATTATGGTGCTTTTGTTCTTATTAAAGATGGCGTTGAAGGCTTAGTTCATGTTAGTGAAATGGATTGGAGAAATGCTAATACTCATCCATCTAAAATTGTTAAATTAGGACAAGAGGTTGATGTTGTTGTTTTAGATGTTCAAGAAGATAAACAACGAATTTCATTATCAATGAAAAAAGCACAAGAAAATCCTTGGGAAGCTTTTGAATTAAACCATAGTAGAGGAGATAAAATACAAGTTAAAATTAACTCAATTACTGATTTTGGGTTATTTGTTAGACTTCCTGGCAATATAGATGGATTAGTTCATTTGGCTGATATTTCTTGGGAAAAACAGTCACCAGAAAAACTAGTTTCTAATTATTCTAAAGGTCAAGATTTAACAGTTATTGTTTTAAATATTGATACTGAAAAAGAAAGAATTTCTTTAGGAATTAAACAATTAACTGAAGATAAATTTACAAAATATATATCCGAACATAAAAAAGGATCTTTAGTTGAAGGAACAGTTTTACAAATTGAAGAAAAAGGCGCTATTATTAATTTATCTGATGGAATTAATGGTTATTTAAAAAATAGTGAAATGTCTGAAGACTATGAAAAAGATGATCAGGCAAAGCTTAAAAAAGATGATAAGATTGAAGCTTTTATAACATCTATTGATAAAAAATATCGTAAAATTTATATTAGTGTTAAGGCAAAAAATTTCATTGATGAAAAAACTAATTTAGATAATTATAATAAAAAATCTAATAAAGAAAATAAAGGCTCAACATTAGGTGATTTACTGAAAAAAGCAGAATAAGTAATACACTAATTTAAATAATGAAAAAAATAGATATTATTAACAATTTAGTTAATGAGTACGGAATACCTAAAGCCCAAGCTAAAACATCAGTTGATTTGATTTTAAAAACTTTAATTGATGCTATTGATGCTAAAGATAGAATTGAAATTAGAGGGTTTGGTAGCTTTTGTAGTAGATATCGCAAACCTCGTTTAGGAATTAATCCTAGAAATACTAAACCAATAAATATTAAAGGAAGATTTACTGTTTTTTTTAAGCCTAGCAAAAATCTTAAAGAGCTTGTAAACAACAATATAAAATAATTACTGTATAATTCAAACCATTTGGGTCGTTAGCTCAGTAGGTAGAGCACCGGACTTTTAATCCGATGGTCGAGCGTTCGAATCGCTCACGACCCACCAACTAATATTTACATCAAATCTTTAAATCTATATTTAATTATTTTTAACTTTTTTTAAATGATTAATTCTAATTGATGCAGAAGGGTGAGAATCATGAAAACAAGAATATAAATTATCAGGGGTTAATGTGGCTGAATTATCACGATATAGTTTTACAAGCGAAGATATTAAATCATCAGCATTAGTATGCTTAGCTGCAAAATAATCAGCCTCAAATTCATGTTTTCTAGATAAATAATTTTTAATAGGGGCTATAAAAAAAATAAAAACTGGAATTACAAAAGAAAATAAAATAAGTGCTGCATGATTTGATACTTCGCTTACACCAAGCCCAACAAAAAACCATTCTTGTTTAATTAAAAAACCCAATAAAGCAAATCCTATCAACATTGTTATAAATAAATTAATCATGCCTTTGCGTACATGTTTATGATGAAAATGCCCTAATTCATGGGCTAATATTGCTTCAATTTCTTTATCTTCCATGCCTTTAAGCAGAGTATCAAAAAATACAATACGCTTATTTTTGCCGATGCCAGTAAAATAAGCATTTCCATGACTTGAGCGTTTTGAGCCATCCATTACAAATATCCCATCACTTTTAAAACCAGTACGATTGAGTAAGTTATTTATTTTTTGTTTAAGATCCTCATTGTTTAGCGGTTTAAATTTATTAAAAATTGGAGCAATACAAGTAGGATATAACCACATCATTAATAACATAAATCCAGTCATTAAAAACCAAGCATATAGCCACCAGTACTCTTTTATTTCATTCATTAAATACAATATGGCATAAAGTAAAGGAATATAAATTATTGTAATTAATAAGCTATTTTTAAGTAAATCAGCTATAAAAATTTTTGCTGTAACTTTATTAAAACCAAATTTTTCTTCTAAAACAAATGTTTTATAAATACTAAATGGCAAGTCAATAATGCTAGAAATTATTATTATACTAAGCATAAATCCTACGCCAATGTTTAAAGTATTAGTGGATTGTTTTTGCCAAAAACTATCAATATAATCAACGCCGCCTCCAATTGTCCAAATTAATAAAATTAAAGTGGAAAATATAACTTCAAAATAATTTAGTGATAGCTTAGCTTTGGTATATTTAGCAGCTTTTTGATGTTGTGCTAAAGTTATTTTTTCTTTAAATTCATTAGGTACAGCATTAATAGAGCTAATAATAGCTTTATTTTGTCTGAAATTTAGCCACAACATAGTTAGGACATAACTAAAAGTTGCTACTAAAAATATTAAGGTAAATAGATTAAATTTCATAATAACTATAAACTATTATAGTTAGTATAATATTAATTTACAAGTTGCATAAGTATTGAAATAATAATAATTTTTTATAAATTTATTATCGTATAATTTACAAGTTTAATAAATTTATAATTTAATGTCATTAATAGTACAAAAGTACGGAGGAACTTCTTTAGCGTCAATTGAACGTATTAAAGCTGTAGCTGAAAAAATTAAAAAAATTAAAGATGATAATAATCAACTAGTAGTTAGCGTCTCTGCTATGAGTGGAGAAACTAATCGCTTGATAAAAGTAGCTAATCAAATACATAATAATCCATCAGTAAGAGAAATGGATGTACTTTTAACTACAGGAGAACAAATAACCATTTCTTTGCTTAGTATGGCTCTCCATCAGATAAATTGTGATGCAATATCTTATACTGGTCCGCAAGTACAAATTATTACTGATTCAAAACATGGAAAAGCTAGAATCAAAACTATTCAAGACCATAAAATAAGAAAAAGTTTAGCAGAGAATAAAGTGGTAGTGATAGCTGGTTTTCAAGGAGTTGATATTAATGGAAATATTACTACATTAGGTCGTGGAGGATCAGATACTACAGCTGTTGCATTATCTGCAACATTAAAAGCTGATGAATGTCAAATTTACACTGATGTAGATGGGGTTTATACAGCTGATCCTAGAATTGAGCCTAACGCAAAAAGAATGAATGTTGTTAGTTATGAAGAAATGCTAGAAATGTCATCTCTTGGCTCTAAAGTTTTACAAATTAGATCAGTAGAATTTGCTTCTAAATACAAAGTACCTTTAAGAGTTCTATCTTCAATGATAGAAAAACCTAAAGGTACACTAATCACTGACGAGGAAAATATTATGGAAAAAGTTTTAATTTCAGGAATAGCGCATAATAAAGACGAAGCTAAATTAAGTTTAATTAATGTAGCAAATGAGCCTGGTACTGCTTATAAAATATTAAGTGCTATTAGTGATGCTAATATCGAAATCGATATGATTATACAAGGCGCTTCTGATAATGAAGAAATGACTAATCTTGCATTTACTGTTAATCGTAATGATTTTGATAATGCAAAAGAAATATTAAAACGCATTGGTAATGAAGTTAATGCAAAAGATATTAGATACGATAATAAAGTAGTTAAAGTATCATTAGTTGGTGTTGGTATGCGTTCACACACAGGCATTGCTTCAAGAATGTTTAAGGCTTTGCATAAAGAAAATATTAATATACAAATGATATCAACTTCAGAAATTAAAATATCTGTTATCATTGATGAAAAATATTTAGAATTAGCGGTAAGATCATTACATGATGCTTTTAAGCTTGATATGATTAGAGAAGATAATTTTTAAAACCAAAATTTACAAAAAACATATAAATTACTATGAAAGCATTTGATGATAGAGATGGATTTATTTGGATGGATGGCTCTTGGGTTAATTGGCGTGATGCTAAAGTTCATGTACTAACCCATACTTTACATTATGGTATGGGTATATTTGAAGGAGTACGCGCTTATGAGACTGCTAATGGGCCTGCTATTTTTAAATTAGAGCAACACACTAATCGCTTATTTAATTCTGCACACATTTTAGGAATGAAATTACCATTTGATAAAGATGTTATAAATCAAGCACAAAAAGAAATTGTTATTAAAAATAATTTAAATTCAGCTTATATAAGACCTATGTGTTTTTATGGTTCAGAAGGTATGGGATTAAGAGCCGATAATTTAAAAGTACATATGATTATAGCAGCATGGGAATGGGGCACATATTTAGGAAAAGATAATATAATTAATGGTATTCGTGTTCATACTTCTAGTTTTACACGTCATCATGCGAATATATCTATGACTAAAGCCAAGGCTAATGGCAATTATATTAATTCAATGATGGCCTTACAAGAAGCATTAAATAATGGTTATGATGAAGCATTATTATTAGATGTTAACGGTTTTGTTGCTGAAGGTAGTGGAGAAAATATTTTTATTATTAATAACAATATTATATATACTCCAGATTTAGATTCAGCTTTAGCTGGAATTACTCGAGATACAATTTTTACTTTAGCAAATGATTTGGGCTATAAAGTTATTGAAAAACGCATTACTCGTGATGAGGTATATTGTGCAGATGAAGCTTTTTTTACAGGAACTGCTGCTGAATTAACTCCAATTAGAGAATTAGATAATCGTAATATTGGTAATGGAAAACGAGGGCCAATTACAGAAAAATTACAAAATTTATACTTTGATTGTGTGTATGGGCGTAATGATAAATATAAAAAATGGATTAGTAAAAATATTTGCAAATGAATAAATCAAACGTAAATATAAGTGATAACTTTTTTTTAATAAAAAAAAGTGATTTGCCTTTTTCTTGTCCACAAGACGAACAAAATGCATGGAGTCATCCAAAAGTATTTTTAAATTTTGATAAAAAGAATATAGTCTCTTGTCCTTATTGTTGTCAAAAATATAAACTTACTTAACATACTTAATTTTGGATAATAAAACTAATATTGTACTTATTGGGCCAATGGGTTCTGGCAAAACTTCAATAGGAAGATCTCTTGCCAGCAAATTAAATCGTGATTTTTTTGATTCTGATTTTGAAATTGCATCAAAAGCAGGAGTTGATATAAATCATATTTTTGATGTTGAAGGAGAAGAAGGTTTTCGTAATCGTGAAACACAAAAATTAAAAAAATTATGTAAAATGTCAAATATTGTAATAGCTACTGGCGGAGGAATTGTTCTTAGAAAAGAAAATAGAGAGCTGTTAAGCGATAGTTTTGTGATTTATCTTTCTTCAAATATTAAAGAATTAGTCAAAAGAGTAGCCAGCTCTAAGACTAGACCATTACTCCAAAGATCAACTGATAAAGAAAAAACTATTACTGATTTATTAAAAAAAAGAGAGCATCTTTATAAAAAAACAGCTGATTTGATAATTGAAAATAATGAAAACAACTATCATATTACAGTTAATAAAATAATACAATCTATATCAAAATGAAAATATTTATAATTATTATTTCTTTATTTAGCTTGAATGTATTAGCTATGGATAAAGATGAATTTATCGATAGATTAAAAAATACACATCCTTTTTTTGTTAAAAATTCTTTCTCAAATCAAATTAAACAAAAAGAAAAACAAATAACAACTAGGGCTGATGATTGGAATTTAAGTTTAGATACAACCTATAATAAAAATAGTCTTGATACTATAAATTTCTCTGCAAATAAAAAAATTCTTTCAACTGGCGGAGATTTAATTGTATCTCATCTTTGGAATGGTGAAGAATTTTTTAATGGAGGCACTGATAAATTCTCTATTAGCTATAGTCATCCACTTTTACAAAATAGTGGAGGGATTAATGATAGATTTAATTTTGATATTGCTGATATTAAAATTAAACAAAATTATTTAGAAGTATTAGAAAAAGAAGAGAATTTTATTTTAAGCAAACTTAAAATCTTTATTGAACTAGCTTATTTACAAGAAAGACAAGCAATTAATGAAAAAAGATTAGAGTTAGCTAAAAAAGAATTGGATCTTGCTAAAGAAAAATTTGCTGCTTCTGTTATTAATGAAGTAGATTTATTATTACAAAAAAATGCTTACGAAAGATCAAAACAACGACTATTACAGGCACAAAAAGATTTAAATTTATTACGACAAGAAATAGCAATAACCTTAGATTATAATTTTAATGATGTAGTTGCTGATTTGAATCTTTATAAAATTTTTACCCCTAAAACTATTTCTTTAGATGAATTTAATAATTCTAGATTACTAAAAATAATTGATTTTAATCAAGATATATTAAAACGAACATTAATTGATTTTGAAAGTAAATCTAAAGCTAAATTAAATTTAAAATTAGGTTTAGGTTCAAATAATGAAAATTCAGTTGGACTAAATTTTTCATATCCTTTAGGTAATACTTATGGCAAAGAAAATTTAGAAAAAACTAGATTACAATTATTAGAATTAGAACAACATAAAAAAGAATCGCTACTTAATATTTATACAAAATCAAAAAATACTGGTGAAAAAATTAAACTATTAGAGCAAATACTTGAATCTAAAATAAATCAAATTAATGTTTCTAAAGCAAGAACAATAAAAGAAAAACAGTTATATGCTGATGGTAATAGAGAGATTGATTTAGTAATTAAATCTCAAGATAATGAACAAGATATAAAATTAAGCTATGCGCAAACTGCAAAAGAATATCAACAAACTGTAATAGAGTTTAAAGCAATGCTTGATGAACTAATTCAATAAATATTAATATAGTTAAATTAAATTTGAGGTAATTGAATATTTTTAGGAAATTCTATAGGGCTATCAATATTAATAATACTCTCTTTCATTTTATTTATTAAATTATTAACTTCACCATTTAAATGATTATTTTTATCTTTTATTATCTTAGCTGTAGCAATTGAAGGAATAATAAAATCATTAATATTTTTATCATAATCTAAATTTTTATTAATTGCATTAATTGTATTACTAATTTTAGTTTTAATATCTATATTTTTATCCTCAAATGAACTTATTATTAATAATCCTTCCAAATCAATATCGCTAATATCATTTATATTTTCAGTAATATTTATTGGTTTTAATTTTATAAGATCTATACTATCGTCTAATTTAAAATATTTGATTATTTTATTATTTGCTTGGGCAATTGATTGACCAGACATTACAAGATTTACAAGAATATCGGTTAATGGAGTAATGTTTGTCTGATATTCAGTATTTGGCTGACTATCTACAATAGAAGTTAATTTAAAATTACTATCAATTGGGTACTCTACACCAAAATTATATTTAATATTATTATAAGAGCATCCTAATGAATTATCACAAATAATAGCACTTCTCCCTGTTATTCCAACTAATTCGATAAGAATAGTTGTTTTTTTATTAGTTTTAAGTTGTAAATTATATTCTCCATTATTATTTGTTATTGTGCTATCAATCAAAGAGCCTTTTATATTATTTTCAAATAAATAGGCAGATACTTTTGCATTTTTTATAATTCCAGTTGCAGCAATTCCTGATAAATTAACCGAATTATCTTCGCTGACCTTTCCAGAGTTTGAGCCTCCACCTCCACCACAAGAGCTAAGCAAAAGCACTAAAGATAATAAAAGATATTCTAGTTTCATAAATTTTATTTTAGAACCCAAATACCCAAACCTGCAGGTATAGATATAATTACCCCTATATCGTTCTCTAAAGATAACCATTTAGATATCTCTTCGTCATTAGAATGAGCATAATATTTTTGATTATCATAATAAAATACAGCTTTAGCAGATGCAAATAAGTCAGTTTCACTTTTCACTGGGTTTGACAATAAATGCCATCCAGGAGAAAGGCTTTCTATTTTTGAGGTTGTTATTTTTGCATCTCCAGGCAATAGACCATAATTATCAGGATTAGCTACAATTTGTTCGCGTAAGTTTGTTAATTGCTCTTCAAGATTATCTTGAGAGAATAAATTTAATAAACTAGGATCAGCTATAATTTTCTCTTTATAATCAAGGATTGCATTTTCTACAATTTCTTTTGCATCAAGCAAAATATTGATTGATTTATAATAATTTGTAAATTTATTATCAGAGTCAATTACTTTTATATTATAAATATAATCACCAACTTCATTGTATTTATAAGAAACTTTATTATTTGTTCCTTTGTAGTCAATTATATTATCACCATTAAAGTCAATTTCATATTGAGTAATAGTTTTATCCTGTTGGGCTTTTGCATCAACAACAAAAGTTAAAGTCAATCCGGCTACAAAGTTTTGATAACCTTCTAAAGATACCGAATTAATAATAGGTGGCTTATCATCATTTTTCAATTTCCAAATTAATGATGTATTATTATTTATTAAACAACTAGCATTAAAACAATGCTGTTTTGCATAATTAGCAGTTTGTTGAATTCCAATAGTAGCTGATTTACCATAGTTAATTTTATGATTTTGACTAGAAAAAACCATATCTTTATAGTTAACACGAATATCTGGACTATTCTCTTCTAAAATAATCTGAAAAGTAATATTGTTATTAGTAAGGCGAGTAGAATAATGCCTAACATCTCTCCATTCAATAACAATTTTACGATTAGGAGCTGAGCCTATAACATCCCAAAAAACACCAGAACTAAGAATAGAAGACCCAGGATATAAATCATCCCAAAATGCAACTATTGACATAGACCCTACATCATTTGATGGTAATTCTTTATTCTTATAAGGCCATACAATTATCTTATCTTCAAAACTAATAAACCCATTAGAATTTACATATATTTTTTTACCAGAATTAATTCCAGAAAAATTTGAATTAAAAGGAATATCAAGTACAACTGTTTCTTCATCTTCTAAAGGTAATCTAGTTCCTGTAATATTTTGATATGAATAACCAACAGGAATTGCCTTTTCATAAGGACTAACAATGTTTATAGTTAATGTGCTATTATCAGGAAAAGTAAGAATTTTTTTAGCTTTAACAGTAAATGAATAAGAGCCACTTAAAATAATATCATCATCACCAGTTAAAGATATTTTAGTACCATCGTCTACGGTAGCAGTAGCAGTAGTAATAGCTTTATCGCAATTTACTTCGTAGTATTTTAAATTAACAATTGAATCAGCAGGAGTGTTTATAACATTATTTGCTGGATAAACGAATTTAGATTTTTTTTTATTATTACAGTTTAATGCTCCGCCTCCAGTACTTATATCATCCCAAGCACGAATAACCCCACCACTTAAAATTTTATTTTTTAAACCTGCAACTGGTTTACTTGATGAAATTAATAATGCTTTAATTTGCTTCATATTAAGACTTTGATCATTGGTTTTTAGTAATCCAATTAATCCAGTAACATGCGGTGTTGCCATTGAAGTGCCATTGAAAGATTTATAGTTATTATTAGTAACTGTGCTTAATATCTTAACACCAGGTGCAGCTACATGTACTTTTTGTTTGCCATAAGAACTAAAATATGCTAGTTCATCTTTATTATTTGTTGCAGCCACTGAGATAATATTTGATAAATCATAATTAGAAGGATAGCTCTCTATTTCATCATTATTTTCATTGGAATTACCAGCTGCAGCTACAAATAAAATACCTTTATCTTGATTAAGTTTGATTACATCATATAAAGCTTGAGAATAATCTCCTCCACCCCAAGAATTATTACTAGCAATAATATTTATACCTTGAGTTTTAAGTTTTGCTAAATAATCCAAACATTTAATAGCCCCAATAGTTGTACCACGACCTGTTCTAGATAAAAATTTACAAGCTATAATTTTTGTATTCCAATTAACTCCTACAACTCCAAGACTGTTATTGCCCTTAGCCGCTATTGTTCCAGCGACATGGGTGCCATGGTCATTATCATCCATTGGATCAGAATCATCATTGTATGTATCAATTCCATAAATGTCATCAATATAGCCATTGTTATCATTGTCAATACCATCTCCAGCAATCTCATTAGGATTAATCCACATATTTGCTTTTAAATCATTATGATTATAATCAACCCCACTATCAATAACAGCAATTACATTGGTATTGGTTCCTGTAGTAATATCCCAAGCTTGTTCTGCATTTATATCAGCATCATCTAAACCTTCTGATTGACCTGTGTTATTTAGTCCCCATAATTCTTTATATCTACTATCGTTAGGTTTTTTCAAAATTTGAAGCTGTATTTCTGGCTCAATGTAAATAACATTTTTATCAGATTTGTATAAATCCATTAATTCTTTTTCGCTCTTTGAACTTTCTATAATGTTTATTTCATTTGTTTGTAGTAATTCAAAATTAATATTTGCCCCATATTTTTTATGAATTTCTAATCTTTTTTGAGCTGATGTATCTTTAGTGAATTTAACTACGTATCTTCTAATTTTATTACTTTCAGATTCTATTAAATACTCTGGAGAATTTAAATAAATATTTTTGTCTGGTTTGATTTGTTGATTTTGAAATTCTTCGTCACTTTCAAAGCCAGCTATAGAATAAAAAGAAAAAATTAAAGCAAATAAATATATGATTATTTTCATAAATTTTATAAATTTAATAATTAGAATGGAATATCATCATCAAAGTTTGAATCATCAATTGGGGTTATTGATTCCTCTGAAGATTGTTGTTTTCCTAAATTTTCATTTTGAGGATTATTGTTTTGTGTCTCAGAAATGTTTTTTGAATCTAAAAATTGAATTGTTTGACAAATGATTTGTGTAGTATAACGATCTTGGCCAGACTGATCTTGCCATTTATTAGTATTAATTTTACCCTCTATATAGACTTTTGAACCCTTATGTAGATATTGATTTGCTAATTCAGCAGTTTTTCTAAACATAATAACTCTATGCCACTCTGTTTTTTCTTGTTTTTCTCCTGTATTTCTATCAATCCAGTTCTCACTAGTTGCAACAGATACATTAGCTACTGCATCACCATTTGAAGTATATTTCAATTCGACATCTTGACCTAAATTACCTACTATAATTACCTTATTAACTCCTGCCATTTTTCTCCCAGTATTTAATTTATATATATAGTTTAATAATACACTATTTAGATTTTATTAGTACTAATTTTGCCTGCTATAATTACCTTATCAACTCTTTGTTCTTAGTATTTAATAATCTAATTTATTTAAAACTAACATAACTACAAACCAAATAATTGCAACTAGTACAGTAAACAATAATACGCTATTTAAATTAAATATATTATAGATTAACCCGCCTAAAGAGCCACCAATAAAAGTACCTAAAAATTGAGAAGTAGAAAATAACCCCATAGCTAACCCTTTTTTATTAATTGCCACAGCTTTTGCAACTAATGATGGCAACATAGCTTCTATTATATTAAATCCAACAAAAAAAGCAGTTAACAGTATAAAAAATGTTTCATATATCAATTTATTTTGTATTTGCAAAAAATAAAAAAGTAATTGAACTATAGCGATAACAGCAATTAAAATTAATAAAATAATTTTAGTTTTTTGATATTTTTCTGCAAATATTATTATAGGCATCATAATCAAAAAAGAAGTTATCATAACTGGCAAATAAACTTTCCAATTACCAGCTAAATTTGCTGCAACAATCTTATTTTCAACTAGTAATAATGGAATAACAATAAATATACAAGTTATTATTAAATGCAAAAATAATACACTTAAATTTAATTTGAATAATTTAATAGTTAAAATCTGTTTAATATTATTTAATGATAAATTATATTGAGAACTTGGTTTTACATAAGGCATTGTTGTTACAATTATTAGTGCAAAAACTGACAATATAGCAATCACCCAAAATAATCCATCAATTCCTAAATTTACAGTAATTAAAGGCGCAATTAATATTGAAAGAATAAATGCCATGCCTATTTGTATACCTATAAAAGCATTAGCTTTTATTCTTTTATCATAGGGAATAAAATCAGCTAAAAATGCCATTAAAACAGCTGATATGGCACCACTTCCTTGAATAGCTCTACCAATTATAATACCAATAATATCATTAGCATTGGCAGCTATTACACTTCCTATAAAAAATAAAATAAGGCCTATGATAATTATAGGTTTACGTCCAAATTGATCTGACAAGTATCCAAATGGAATTTGTAATAATGCTTGAGTAAGGCCGTATATGCCAATAGCTAGGCCAATTAAATATGGAGTGCTATTATCATATTGGATAGCATAAACTGAAAATACTGGAAAAATCATAAACAACCCAAACATGCGAGTTGCTAATATGCTTGATATTTTTAAGGTGAATAAAAATTCATTTTTATTCATTTAAATCTATTTTTAATCTTCTAAAGAGTAATGAGGGGTGTAAAGCGGATAGCTTTTTTTTAATACTCTTCTTGTGTCTTTGGCTAGTTTTTTTTCTCCAATAATATCGTAATTATAAGCCATTAAATGTATTGCAGCAGGTACTGATGGTGTATTTGGATATTTTTCTATTATATATTTAGTGCGATAAATTGCTCCAATATTAGCTCCATTTTTAGTATAAAAAATAGCTACAAACAACTCATGTCTTGCGAGAATATTTTTTAATAATATTAGCTTATTTTTTGCATCTTTAGCATATTTGGTTTCAGGAAATTTTTCAATTAAATCTAAATAATAACCAAAAGCCTCTTCTATTGTTTTAGTGCTTTTTTGGCCTTTATCGCCTGTATCAATATATTTTTCTAGCGTTGATGAAGATTTACTTTGTGCTACAACTCCAAGCATATAGTAAGCATATGGAGTAACTTTATGTTTTGGGTATAATTTAATAAACTCTTTTAGAATATAAATAGCTTGATCATAATCTTTCTTTTTATAAAAAGCGTAAGCTAAATTTAATTTAGATTGTTCTGCATATTTAGAGTTTGGATAATTAGCTTGTAATTCCTCATAAATTTCAATACCTTTTTTAAATGATCCTTTTGAAATTTCGCTTTTTGCTGTTTCAAACAAAGTTTTTGGAGACCAACTAGAATATTGTTCTTCAGTTGTGTTATTAAAACAACTACTTAATAGTAAAGATAATAATAAAATTAATATTTTTTTCATTAACTAATTCAAAGTAAAAATAAATCTAATTTAACAAATAAAAGACGATATATTATACTGTTAGTATTATAATTGTTGCATTATATTGTATATAAATAATATGAATCTTTTTGTAAAAAAAATACAAGTAAACGACTTATCTAAGATACTAGATAGTTATATGTCAAAAGATCAAATTAAATTGGTAAAAAAGGCATATTATGTTTCTGAGAAGGCTCATTATGGGCAATATCGTCATTCTGGAGAATCTTATGTTTCTCATCCTTTAAGTGTAGCTATAATTCTAGCGGAGCTAAAATTAGATTATTTTTGCATCATAGCAGCATTATTGCATGATTGTATTGAAGATACATCTTTAACTCAAGATGATATTGTTAAAGATTTTGGTGATGAAGTAGCTCATATAGTTCAAGGAGTTTCAAAACTAACAGATTTAGAATTTCATACTAATATTGACAAACAAGCTCAAAACTTTAGAAAATTATTTTTAGCTATGAGTACCGATATGAGAGTTATGATGATTAAATTGGCTGATAGATTACATAATATGCGTACTTTAAAATCAGTAGATATAAAAAAACAGCTTAAAATTGCTAAAGAAACTTCAGAAATTCATGCTCCAATTGCTAGAAGATTAGGGCTAAATAGTATTAGGGCAGAATTAGAAGATTTATGTTTTCAAGTTATCCATCCTTATCGTTATAAAGTAATTACTAAAAAAATTAAAAAACAATATGGTAATAGCAAAAAAAACCTTAATCTTATCCATAATGAAATTGAAAATAGATTAAAACAAGAAAAAATATATGAAGTAAAAATTATAGGTAGAGGCAAACAGCCTTATAGTATTTATAAAAAAATGCAACTTAAGCAACTAAAATTTTCAAGAGTTTTAGATATGTATGCTTTTAGAATAATTGTAAAAGATGCATCTAAATGTTACCAAATATTAGGAATTATTCATAATTTATATAAGCCATTACCGGGCAGATTTAAAGACTATATAGCTCTACCAAAATCAAATGGTTATCAATCTTTACATTCTATATTGTTTGGACCAAATAAAATCCTTATAGAAGTACAAATAAGATCAGAAGATATGGATTTTATGTCAGAATACGGCATAGCTGCACATTGGCATTATAAAAGTGAAGATAACACTCCTGCAAATTTAGCTAGTAATTGGCTAGGTTCATTATTAGAAATTCAGCAAAGATCTGGTAATTCTAAGGATTTTTTAGAAGATACTAAAAATGATTTATTTCCATCAGAGGTATTTGTTTTCACTCCTCAAGGAGATATAGTGCAATTGCCTTATGGGGCTACAGTATTGGACTTTGCATATGCTATTCATACTAAAATTGGCAATCATATGATAAAAGCAAAAATTGATAAAAGAAAAGCATCATTTGCAGAGAAATTAAAATCTGGACAAACTATTGAAATTTTTACCCATAAAAAATCAAAACCAGATCCATCTTGGTTAAAAATAGCTATGACAGCCAAAGCAAAATCTTCAATTAAAACTAAATTAAAAGAAAATTCATCAGCTGAATTAATACAATTGGGTAAATTTCTAGTACAAAATGCCATTGATTATCATGCAGATTCTTTTAAAATTGATAGGCAAGCTTGGGAAAATTGTTTAAAAGATTTAAAGTGTAATAATAAATCAGAACTTTATATTAAAATTGCATTGTCAGAAATTTTAGTGTCGGTTGTATTAAATAAATTAGTACTAAAAGATAATGATGCTCCTTTAGTAAAAAGTATTGTTATTAACAAAACGCAAGAGAAAGCTATTAGTTTTGCTAATTGTTGTTATCCAGTGCCAGGAGATAAAGTTGCTAGTATTTTAACAACTAATAAAGGCTTAGTATTACATAGAGTTATTTGTTCTAATTTAATTCGTGCCAAACAAAAAAATGAACAATGGTTAGATGTTGATTGGAGGCCTGATTATAGTGAAGAGTTTAAAACATCCATTAGAGTTTATGTTGAAAATCGTCGTGGTATGCTAGCCTCAATTGTTAATGTTATTTCTAAAATTGGAATTAACATTGAAAATTTAGAAGTAGAAGAAAAAGATAATTATGTTAAAGCATTTAAATTATTAATTAATGTATCTGGAGTTAATCAATTAAATCAAGTTTTGCATAACATAAAAAGTTTAGAATATGTAGCTTCCATAGAAAGAGTATAATACTACTTTTATTTTTTATAAATTTTATTTATGATTTGGACAGATTCTTTAGATATTGCAATTTGTTTATATGAAAAATACCCTGATATTGATCCAATTAATTTAAATTTTGTAGATTTAAAACAAATGGTAATAGATCTAGAAGATTTTGATGATAATCCAGAGCATTCAGGAGAAAAAATTCTTGAAGCAATACAAATGTATTGGATTGAAGAAAAAAAATGAAATTAATTAAATTACTTATAATTACGATAATTGTCTTTAGCTCTAGTTTTTCATATGCGGTTTTAGAAATTAGTGTAGTTAAAAAAGATGAAAAGCCAATAAAAATTGCTATAAATAAATTTAAATTATTTGATGAAGATATTGCTAGCATTATTAAAGATAATTTAAATCGTTCTGGTAATTTTTACGCAATTATTACAGATAAATTTACCTCAAAATCAGATGCTAACTACTTAAAAAATAATAATATTGAAGCTATTTTAAGTGGAAGCATAGAAAAAGAAAGTGAAAATATTTACCAGCTTTTTATAAGCTTATATGATGTTTACAATAAAGAAGCATTATTTAATAAATCTATCAAATTACACACTAGCGGCTTTAGAAAAGCTGCTCATCAATTAAGTGATGATATTTATGAATCTTTATTAGGAACAAAGGGATTTTTCAATACATTATTAACTTATATATTAATTAAAAATAATGAAAAAGGAGAAAAAGAATATATTTTAAATGTAGCTGATTCTGATGCAAATAATGTTAAAAGTAGTTTACGATTAAAATCAGCAATTTTATCTCCAGCATGGTCTCCAGGCGAATCTTACGAAGATAAAAAAATATCTTATGTTTCATTTGAAAATGGACGATCTGAAGTTTTTATTTGGCACCCTTATGTTCGTCGTAAAATTGAAAAATTGCCAAATTTTGAAGGTATTGCATCATCTCCTAGCTGGCATCCAAACGGAAAAGAACTATTGTTGACTTTATCAAAAAACGGTAATTCTGATATTTATTCTTATAATTTAATTAATAAAAAATTAACTAGAATAACCTATGATGC